>JBFJPA010000123.1:0-10516 GCA_041617355.1 Longimicrobiales bacterium | reverse complement strand
GCCCCCCGCGACAATATAGGAGGGGACCGACCTTCGCGGCCTCTGCATTGTGGTCGACTCTGCCAGCCGCTACTCCCAGCGGAGAGCCTGGATCGGGTCGGCGCTCGCCGCACGCCTGGCCGGCAGCCACGCCGCGAGCAGTGCGACGCTACCGAGCACGAGCGCGACCGCACCGAACGTGAGCGGGTCGATCGCACGCACGCCGAACAGCAGCGCGCTCATCAGGCGCGTCAGTGCGACCGCGGCGGCCAGGCCGATGGCGAGACCGACCAGCACCAGCAGTGTGGCCTCGCGCAGAACCATGCGCCCGACGTCACCCGAACGCGCGCCGAGCGCCATACGCACACCGAACTCGCGAGTGCGCTGCGATACGATGTAGGAGATCACGCCGTACAGGCCGACACCGCCGAGCAGCAGCGAGACGGCCGCGGCGATCGCCAGCATCACCAGTGTGAACGACGTGCGGGCCATCGACTGGGCCACGATCGCGTCTAGCGTCCGGACTTCGGCCAACGGCAGATTCGAGTTGACCGACCAGACCGCCTGCCGCACGCCGTCCATCAGCGCCGGCGTGAACGGTCGGTCCAGACGCATGACGTAGGACAGCGACCGCTGCGTCATGAGGCCGGGCTCCCACAGGTCGGCCATCAACATGGGCCAGTACACGACGGCCGGAGGATCGCGCTCCACACCATCGTCGCGCGTGTCCTCCGCCACGCCGATTACTTCGCGCCACGTCCCATTGGGCATGTTGCGCACGCGCTTGCCGAGGGCCGCGGCGGGATCGCCCCAATATTCGCGCGCCAGGTTGGCGGCGATGATCGCGACCGGGCGCGCCCCTCGTACGTCGTCCCACGTATAGTCTCGCCCGGCCAGCAGGCGAGTGCCCTGGGCATCGAGATAACCGGGCGAAATCCACTTGTAACGCCGAATCGGCGGCAACGTGTTGTCCGGCACGAAATGGCCCTCCGCGTACAGCGGATCACCGCTCGTCCGGCCATCCATGGGCACGGCCGAGGAGAGGCCGACCGCCGCGACGCCGGACACGTCGAGCACGGCGCGCAGGATCCGCTCGTGCATGAGCGCGGCCTGCTCCGGATCCGGCACTTCCGCACTCGGAATCGACAGGCGCAGAGTCAACACGTCGGCCGCGCGGTCGAAGCCCGGATCGACCTGCCCGAGCGCGAGCACGGTACGGAACATCAAGCCGGATCCGGCGAGCAACACGAGCGCGAGCGCGAGCTGCGAAACGACCAGCGCGCTGCGCATGCGATGTCGTTCGCGCCCGGCACTGCCGCCACGCCCGCCTTCGCGCAGCACGGACGCCAGCGTCTGCCTCGCCTGCTTCGCCGCCGGCGCGATCGCGAGGAAGATGCCCGCGGCCATCGTGAGGGCGGCGATCACCAGCAACACGCTGCCATCGAGCGCGATCGAGTGCAGACGGGGCAGTCCTTCCGGCGACAGGCGGTGCAGCAGTCGAACGCCGGCGTAGCCGAGGCCGGCGCCGGCGATACCGCCGGCGGCCGCGAGGAGCATGCTGTCCCAGAAGAACTCGAGCGCGACCTCGCGCCGACTCGCGCCGAGCGCCTTGCGCACGGCGATCTCGCGGTAGCGGCTTTCGGCCCGAACGAGGAACAGGTTCGCGACATTGGCGCAAGCGATCAGCAACACGATCGCGACGGTGCCGAGCAGAACCCACAGCACATTGGCGACATCGCCCAGGATCTCGCGCGACAACGGACGCACGTTCGGCCCGAAGCGTGCTTCCTGCATCATGGCGAACGTGAGGCCGTCGGGCCGTTCGAAGCGTTCGCCGGCGATGGGAATCATGCGCGCGACATCCGCGTTCGCCTGTGCGATCGTCGCGCCCTCGCGCAGGCGGGCAACGCCGAAGTAGCTGAAGTTGCCGAGCGAGACCGTGCTCGGATCGATTCGCATCGGCAGCACGATCCCGGCATCGTGTTCGATGAACCGGAAGTCGCGGGGCAACACGCCGATGATTTCGGTTGCACGCCCGTTCATCTGGATCGACCTGCCGATCACATCGCGCGCGCCGCCGAACCGCTGCTGCCAGTAACCCCATCCGATCAGCGCCGTCCGGTTCGCGTCCGGCCGGTCGTCGTCGTCGGTGAATGTCCGACCCAGGACGGGCCGTGCGCCGAGCAGCTCGAGGCCGCCCGCCGTCGTCATGATGCCTGGTACCTCTTCCGGCTCGGCCAGACCGGTCACCGTGACGCGCGTGCGCGACCACATCGCCACACCATCGAAGACGCGATTCTCGTCGCGGTACGTCAGGTGTAGCGACGGCGACTGATTGACTTCCTCGAAGTCGAGGCCTGGCGCCTCGTGCCAGAGACCGACCAGCCGGTCTGCGGCCGGGTACGGCAGCGGTTCCAGCAGCACGCCGTCGATGACGGCGTACATCGCGCTCGTCGCGCCGATCCCGAGGGCAAGCGTCCCGATGGCCACGAGCGTGAACGTGGGCGTGCGCGCAAGGCGACGGACACGCTGACGAAGTGCACGCATTGCATTCATGACGAATCCCGAGTCCCGAAGAGCCGAACGATGGTCGGCTTGCAGAGTTCCCGGCCGGCCCCTACGTCCGTTGGATGGACCGAGTTTCCTCGTGGTTACACGGGCACGGCGTCCGTGCGGCCGGCGCCGAGCCGAACGGCGGCGATCGCGAGCAGGGGCGGGAGCGACAGGAGCAAGGCGCCCGTCGCGGCAAAACGATCCTGTCCCGCCTGCATCATGGCGAAGACTTCGAGGGGCAAGGTCGGCACGAGGCCGCCGCCGACGAGCAGGGTCAGCGGCAGCTGTGCCCAGGACACGAGGAAGCCGAGCAGCCACGCTTCCAGCAGCGGCCGGCGCAAGAGCGGCAGCGTCACGAGCAAACGCACCTGAGCGGGCGTGGCCCCGAGGGTACGGGCCTCGGCCTCGGGTCGTTCGTCCCAGTCGACGAACACGCCGAGCAGGAAGAGCGACGCGTACGCCGTCGCCGGCACGACGTGGGCGAGCAGCACGCCCGTGAAGGTGCCGCCCAGGCCCAGCCGCAGGAACGACCAGTGCAATCCGGTCGCGAGCGCGACCGGCGGGACGGCGACGGGCAGGAATGCGAGCGCTGCGCCGACGTGACGCTGGACTCGACCCGCCGTGGCCAGCGTGCGACCGACGGGCCACGCCAACAGCGCCGCGACGAGTCCCGTCGGCACGGCGAGCAGCATACTGTTGCGCAGCGCCTCGCCCAGCCGGCCGCCGATCAGCAGTCGCCAGCTCTCCGCGGTCCACGAGGTCGGAAACAGGTCGGGGAAGAACCACGTGCGGCCCATGGACAGGACGACGAGCAACAACAACGGCAACACGGCCCAGGCTGCCAGCAGCACGAACAGGATGCCGCGTGCCGGACGCGTCACGACGCCTCCCGCGCGCGCGCCCTTGCCAGCTCGTGCAGCACGACAACGATCATCGCCAGCGCGAACAGCACCAGCGCGATCACGTAGGCATCGCCGCGCCGTGCCAGGTTCGCATCCGTGTAGCGCTCGAATTGCAGCACTGGCAGGGGAAGTGGTCGGCTCGGCGCGAGCAGCGCCGTCGCCTCGTACGTGCCGGCCACGAAGATGAACGCCGCCGTCGCGGCCGGCAGCATGCCGCGCCAGAGCGTCGGCCAGAGCACGCGCGTCGCGACGGTCCACGGACCTGCGCCCAGCGTGCGTGCGGCCTCGTCCAGCTCGGGCCCTTTGCGCGCCAGCACGGTCAATGCGATCAGCGCGAGAAACGGCAGCTCCTTCCACGCCATGGCCAGGACGAAGCCGATGCCGGTGCGGTCGTAAATGAGGACAGGCATCTGGGCCGGCTCGGTGATCCAGCCGAACGCGAACGCGAAGCGGGCGAGCAGGCCGCTCTGCCCCAGCACGAGCACACCCATGACGGCCGCGGCTATGTGTGGCACGGGGAGCGGCGCGACGACCAGGAATCGTGCGGCCGCATCGAGACGCGATCGTCCGCGGAACACGATGGCGATCGTCGCGGCCGCGACGAACGCGAGCAACGTCGCGGCCAGCGCCGTACCGACCGACCACGCGAGACCGGACCAGACCGTGCGCTCCATGAGCACGCGCGCGAATCGGCCAGCGCCACTTTGCCGCCCGGGACCGGCCAGGCCGAGGGCGCCGAGGAGCACGTAGCCGAGGCCGACGAGCGCCGGCAACGCGACCGTGAGTGCCGCCAGCAGCGCCGGCGCCGTCCGGGCGCGTTTCATGACCCGCGAATGCGGCGCCGCCAATCCTCCAGCAGTCGCTCGTGATATGCCGGCGCGACCTCCGGCACCGCGTACGCCGCGAGGGTGTCTGTCGGGAGCGCGAGCGGGTCCGCTTGCAGCTCCACGAAACGCGACCGCCATTCCGCCGGCAGACGGTCCCGGGCCAGCACCGTGCCGTCGCCCCACACGGAGGGGCGATGCTTCTCCAGCTGCGCTTCGGGCGAGAGCAGGAAATCAGCGACGACCATGGCGCCTGCTGGATTCGGCGCATTGCGCGGGATCGCGACGAAGTGCGTGTTCGCGATCGTGCCTTCACGAAGCAGGAGCGGGCGCGAGGACGCCGGCAGCAGCCCTTGCCGCACCTTCGTCACGGCCTCGTTGTGGTTGTTCGACATCGTGAAGTCGATCTCGCCGTTCGCGAACAGGCGATGCATTTCGGCGACGCCGGGCGGATAGGATTGGCCGCGCCGCCAGAAGAATGGCTGCAACGACTCGAGCCACGCGAACACCAGCTCGCTGCCGACCCGGTACTTCTCTTCGTCGAATCCGCCCCGGAACGCGTCGACACCACCGCCCAACGCGTACATCAGTCCTTTCAGGAACGTTACGCCGGTGAACGACTGGTCGTGTGTGAAACGGCCTGGGTGCGCGCGGATCCAGCTCGCCAGCTCCGCATGAGTTCGTGGCGGGTCCGGAACCCGCACGGTGTCGTAAATGAAAGCGAGCTGGACCGAGCCCCACGGCGACTCGTAGCCCGCGGGATCCTGCTCGAAATCCCGCGTGATGATCTCCGATGCGCTGTCCACGTAAGCGGCGTTCGGCAGCCGGTGCGACCAGGGTCCGAACAGCAGGTCTTCGGCACGCAGGTTGTGGAACGTTTCGCCGTTCAGCCAGAACAGGTCGGCCGTCCCGCGCGCACGCGCCTCGCGCTCCGTGACCAGCTGATTCACCAGCTCCGGGCCCTGTCCGTCCACGGCACGCAGCGTGATGCCGTACCGGTCTCGCAGCCGCGGCGCGACCCAGCCGTCCACATACGCGTTGATCGATGGATCACCGCGCCACTTTCGCCACACGACCGTCGTGCCGCGCGCTCGCTGCACGATCGAGTCCCACGGCATCTGGACGATGGCGGCGCCGTCTGCCTCGACCGCGCCGTCGTCGGCCGCACACCCGCCGAGTCCGACGATGAGCAGGAACCAGCCCGCGCGCGAAACCCAACGTCCCGTCCGTGTGCTCGTCCTCGTCTCCGTCCGCGGCGGTTCCCGTTCCATACCTTACCGTGCGTTCCCGAAGAGATAGCGGACCGACAGCTGGACCTGTCGCGGCGGGGCGGCCGTGCCGTACTCGATGGGATCACCCGGCCGGCCGACCTGCGTGCGCGGACCACCGCCCGGAATGCCGTTCGCGAAGCCGGTGCGGATCGTCGTGTTGAGGAGATTGAACACATCCGCGCGCAGCTCGGCCGCGCCGCCCGGCAAGGACAATGTGTACGCCCCCGACACATCGAAGCGGAACGCCGCTGGCAGCCGTCCCGCGTTGCGCGCGACGCCGGGCAGTCGGTCGTGGTTGCCGATAAAGCCGTTGCCGAAGATCGGGCCCGATCCGTCCAGGTCGCGGAAATAGGCGATGCGATTGATGGGTGTGCCCGTCTGAAAATCGCCGATCGCGGCCAGCCGCACACGCCGCTTCGGTGTCCACACGCCACGCACGGCCACGCGGTGCCTGCGGTCGTTGATGGCGTCCGCCCACTCCGCATCGAAATCGTTTGCGAAGGCCGCGTTGAAGTTGATGTCTTCCGTGTCATTGCGCGTGCGGGCCCAGATCCAGTTCGCGTCCACGAGCAGATCCGAGCCCACGCTGCCGCGCAGACTCGTGTGCAACGCGATGTGGCGCGCGCGGCCCGCTGACTCGGTCGTCGTCAGCCGGCGGAACCCGCCCGGCACCGGCCGGACCGGCCGGCTCGCGTCTCCGAAATCGACGGGCCGCTCCACCGTGTCCGCTGCCGTGAGCGGCCGCTGGATCGCGTTCAAGTCGTGTGAGCGTGGCAGGTTACGCGTCTCGACCCACACGCCATCCAGAGCGATCGACCACAACTCGCCCAGCTGCCGTTGCCAGCCTGCCGTGAACTGGTACGACATCGGCTGCTCGAGGCCCAGCGCGAAGGTTCGCCGCATCTCGCGCGGCGGCAACCGGTCGCGCAGTCCGCGCAGCTCTGCCGCCGTCGGTCCCGCGCCGAACGGCGGCGGCGGGAATGCGGCGCCCTCGAACGTGACGACCGCGTTGCCGTCCGGTCCGAACTGTACGGCATCGGAGTAGACGGCATACGGGAACTTGCCCGCGTAAAGGCCGGCGCCGCCGCGCAGCACAGTGCGCGGCGAGGCGTACCAGTTGAACGAGGCGCGCGGCTGCAGGTTGTTCAGGTCGGGCCTCGATTCACCGCGCGACGTAATATCATCGTAGTCCCAGCGCACGCCGAAGTTGAGCGTCAGGGACGGCGAGACGCGCCAGCGATCATCGATGAAGGCGCCCACCAGCGTCTGCGTCAGGTCGACCTGCTGTGGATTCGCATCGATCGTGTAGCGCAAAACGCGGACGTCGGGCGGGATGTCTGCGATCGACAGGAACCGCCCACTCGCTCGAATGTTACCGGTATTGACGACGGTGTAGGCGCCGCGCGGGTTCGTACCGGCCGCATTCAACGCGAACCAGGAGCGAACGACATCCGTACCGACGCGCACCGTGTGGCGTCCGAGCTGGGCCTCGAACGCGTCCCGCAGCTGCAGCTGCCGTTCCGTCTCGTCGAAGACGAAGTTGCTCGAGCCGACCACCGCCTGGATCGTCGTCAGGTCCGGGCCGACCACCGTGACTTGCGGCGTTTGCAGGGTACTCCGCGTGGGTGGGAAATCCCAGCGGAACGTGCCGAACTGCAGGGACAGCTCGTTGGCCGCGGTGCCGCCACGCAGCGCGGTGCGGTGTGTCACGCCGGTGAGGCTGCCCTGCCGCACGGTCGTGATGTCCGCTTCCGGCACGACGACGCCGGTGCCGCGGCCGGCTCGGCGCACGTCGGACAGGGCGAAACGCAGCGTCGTCGTCTGGGACGTCGACCAGCCGTGGTCCAGACGGCCGAACAACTTCCACGTCTCGCGCAACTCGGTCCCCACGAACTGCGTCTGCGCCGTCGAGCCGATCCGGTCTTCCGTCTCGTTCGTGTACTCCACTGCGGCGAAGCCGAAGGTACGGTCGCGCGATATCGGGCCGCCGATCGCGCCGCCCACCTGCACACGACGGAACCCCTCCGGGTCCGTGCCCGGCGGTGCGTGCTTGGGCCGCGCATCCAGCGGAATCCCCGGCCGGTCGAAGAGAAAGGCCTCGCCGAACCACGCGTTCGCGCCCGCCCGGCTGACGGCGTTGACGACGCCGTTCGAGCTGCGGCCGGCGCGCGCACCGTACGTCGTCGCCAGCACATCCAGTCGCGCGATCGCCGACAGTGGCAGCTCCACGCGCGGTCCGCCCAGGAACCCCTCGTTGTTGTCGAGGTCATCCACCGTGTACTGTGTGTAGAGCGAGTTCGCGCCCGTGATCGTGAGGGGCGGCGCGTCGCCGAAGAACCCGGTCGACTGCGCCACGCCCGGGATCGTGAACGCGAGCGCGAGTGGATTGCGGGCGTCCGCAGGCAGGACCGGCAGCTCTGCAGCCTCGATGGCCCCACCCGTGGCGGCATCCTCGGTGTTCAGCAGAGGACGCGTCACCACGCTCGTCACGGTCAGCGCATCCAGCCGGAAGAGCGGCAGGAGTGTGACAGCCACCACGCGCAGCGCGCCCACATCCTGCGCCTCGATCGGCAAGGTCTCATCACGATAACCATCACGCCGGAACCGGAGCTGGCCCGACGCGCCGGCCGGTATGTCCAGACCGAAGCGGCCCATCGCATCCGAGATGGCGCGCAGGGCGCCCGGCTCGAAGGTGACTTCCACGTCGGCGAGCACGCGCCCGTCCTGTTCGCGCACACGCCCATCGACCCGTGCCATATCCTGGCCGGGATGGGTCTGTCCGTTGAGCGGCGATCCGCCTGCCCATGCGAGCAGGCAGACGACGATTCCTCGCCGCACGCGTCTCGAGCGTCCGATTCGTGCCATGACGTGTGTACGGGTTCAGAGATTTCAGTGTACGGCCCGACTGCGCGAGTCGGGACGACGACATTGGTGCCAACGCCGCGCGCCGCACTCAGGTTCCGCTTCCTCGACGAACAGCGCGTGCGGCGGACCGCATGACGAACACGCCGCTGTGGCCCGGATACCGCGACCCGGCCGACCCGTTCCTTGGGCAGGGCTCGACCCCGACCTCTTTCCACTTGCGGAGTCGGGCCCGCAGGATCGAGCGTGAAGGTATGACGAAGTTCGATCAGGGTCGACTGGAATCGATTTGGATCAAGCGGGCCCGCCGCGGCCCGATGGATCCCGTGGACGAGGCTCGTCTGCTCGCGGGCCGTGGCATCGAAGGCAACGTCGAACAGAATGGCTGGCGCCAGATCACGGTCATCTCGGCGGAGGCATGGGACCGGATGCGCGACGCCCTGCGAGCGGACATCGATCCGAGCGCGCGGCGCGCGAACCTCCTCATCCGCGGCGTCGACTTGCGCGATACGCGCGGCCGCATCCTGCACGTGGGCCCCTGCCGCATCGAGCTGCGCGGAGAGACCCGGCCCTGCGAACGCATGGACGAAGCGCACCCCGGCCTCCGCGACGCCATGCGCCCCGACTGGAACGGCGGCGCGTTCGGCGTCATCCTCGATACCGGTGTGATCCGCCTCGGTGATCCGGTCCGACTGGCATGAACGAGAACGGTGTGATTCGAACCGAGCGACTGGAGCTCCTGCCCGCGACTCCGACGCTGCTCCGCGCCGAGCTGGCCGGGCCCGATGCGCTCGCCGCCGCGACGCACGCCCACGTGCCGAAGGATTGGCCGCCCGACCTCTACGATGACGCCGCGATTCGCTGGGCGCTCGACTGGCTCATCTCGCATCCCGAACAGGCGGCATGGAGCTTCTATTACTTCGTGCTTCCAAAGCCGGCCGGCCGCACACTCGTCGGACTGGGCGGCTTCAAGGGCGCACCGACCGATGGCGCCGTCGAGATCGGGTACTCGGTCGTGGGATCGTTCCAACGACGAGGCTTCGCGTCTGAGGCCGTTCGCGGCTTCGTCCGCTTCGCTTTCGCCGACCGCCGCGTCGAACGCGTGATCGCCGAGACGCTGCCGCATCTCGTGCCATCGATCGGCGTACTCGAGAAATGCGGCTTCGCTCACGTCGGTGATGGTTCCGAGCCGGGCGTGATCCGGTTCGCCCTGCCACGGGACGGGCCACCACCTCCGGCTTGACCTCGACGTGCGCGCCCGCCGATCTTGCCAGCGAAGCGCTCCTCCATTCAAACGTGATTGACATGCGTGCCAGCCCGGCCGCCAGCGCCGTCCTCATCGTGCTGCTGCTCGCCTGCGGCGATGCCGGAGACTGCCCGTCCTTCGAGCCGCCCCGCCTGTCACCCGATCGCCAGACACTGCTCGATCCCGGCGCGGCTGCGTTCCGCCAGTCCGCGCCCGACACGTTCCGGACTCGCTTCGAAACGACGAAGGGTGACCTCGTCTTCGAGGTCGTCCGCGCCTGGTCGCCCGCCGGCGTCGACCGCTTCTACAACCTGGTCCGCACCGGCTTCTTCGACGGCAACGCCTTCTTTCGCGTCATCCCGGGGTTCGTCGCTCAATTCGGCATGCACGCCGTGCCCGCAGTCAATGAGGCGTGGTTCGACAGCCCGCTGCAGGATGAGCCCGTGGTCGTTCCCAACGCGCGCTATACGCTCACGTACGCCAAGGCCGGTCCCAACACGCGCACGACGCAGCTCTTCATCAATTACCGCGACAACTCGGAAACGCTCGATGGCGATGGCTTCGCGCCCATCGGCCGCGTAGTCGATGGCACCGACGTCCTGCTTCGCCTCTACGGCGAATACGGTGACTTTCCGCCCCACGGCGCCGGCCCCGATCCTCAATGCATGATGCAGGGCGGGAACACCTACCTCGAACGACGCTTCGAGCGCCTCGACTACATCCGTCAGGCGTCCATCGTGCCCTGACCCAGGATCGACCATGCCCATGGAACGAACCGGCCGCGGCGAATGGATCTCCAAGAGTGAGTTCCATTCCCGACTCCGCCGCTGGTTCCGCGACACGAACGACGCCGTCGTCGGTGATCCCGATGCACACGCG
>JBFJPA010000122.1:0-10574 GCA_041617355.1 Longimicrobiales bacterium | reverse complement strand
CGGCGAGGTCTTCGCCGGGGATGAAGCGGCGCACGGCCGCGCGCGCGAAGCGAAATCGCGGCACGCGCTCGGCGAGCCATTCGTTGCGCGACGCCCAGAGTAGAGCCGTTCGCAGCGGTCGCATATCGATCTCGGTGATGGCACGGGGAACGGTCGTGCCGACCTTACACGGTGGTGCTGCCTTACGCCAGTCCCGCGCGCGGGTGCGCTGCACCGAAACAGCGCCTGACCCCACGTTCGTAGAGGGACGGTAGCGGGTGGTCGGGGCTTGCGCGGCCGCCCCCGGCCGACTGAACGTCGGGATCCGGCCCCATCGGAGGGCGGGACCCGATTCGAGGGAGCGCATGTCGGAATCGAGAAACGGCGCGATTCGCCTGCAGGTCGCGGGCGCAAAGCCGCAAG
Organism: Longimicrobiales bacterium; assembly: GCA_041617355.1. Classification (GTDB taxonomy): domain Bacteria; phylum Gemmatimonadota; class Gemmatimonadetes; order Longimicrobiales; family RSA9; genus JBFJPA01. The sequence goes on along the minus strand of JBFJPA010000122.1, from coordinate 10,172 downwards.
ACGTGGGCACGGGTACGGCGAGGCTGAGCCGGAAGGCGCTGACGGCGGCGGGCATTCGGGAGGGCGAGGTGGTCGAGTTCGCGGGCGAACGTGTAACGGCCGCGATCGCGCTACCGCCGTATCCCGAAGATGAAGGCATGGACGTCGTCCGGTTGGATGGCCTGCAACGCGCGAATGCGGGCGTGAGCATTGGCGATCACCTGACGGCGAGGCGGGCGGCGACCAAGCCGGCCCGGCGGGTTCAGCTCGCGCCGGCGCAGAAGAACCTGCGCCTGGTCGGCACGGGCGAGATGCTGCGCCGCACGTTGTTTCAGCGGCCGCTCGTGGCCGGCGACATCATCTCCACGTCGATCTACCAGCGGAACGCGCCGTCGGAGCCGAGCAACATTCCGGACGAGCTGTTCCGCATGTTCTTCGAGCAACCGGCGTTCGGGCTGCAGGAGATCCGGCTGCGCGTCGTGACGACGTTGCCGCGCGGCGTCGTGCAGATCGCGCAGGACACGGAGATCGAGCTGCTCCCCGAGTATATCGAAGGGGCGGAGCCGCGCCCTGCGGACGTGACCTACGATGACATCGGCGGGCTCGGTTCGACCGTGCAGCAGGTGCGCGAGATGATCGAGTTGCCGCTGAAGCACCCGGAGCTGTTCCAGCGGTTGGGCATCGATCCGCCGAAAGGCGTGCTGCTGTTCGGGCCGCCCGGCACGGGCAAGACGCTGCTGGCGCGCGCCGTCGCCAACGAGGCCGCCGCGAAGTTCTTCCACATTGCGGGACCGGAGATCATGGGCCGGTTCTACGGCGAGTCGGAGCAGCGGCTGCGCGAGATCTTTCAGCAGGCGCAACAGCAGCCGACGTCCATCGTGTTCATCGACGAGATCGATTCGATCGCGCCGAAGCGCGAGGCTGTGACGGGGGAGGTGGAGCGACGGGTCGTGGCGCAACTGCTCACGCTGATGGATGGCCTCGAGCCGCGGCAGAACGTGATCGTGATCGGCGCGACGAACCGCGTGGACGCCCTGGACGAGGCGCTTCGGCGGCCGGGCCGCTTCGACCGCGAGATCGTGATCGGCGTGCCGGACACGGCGGGGCGTCGCGAGATCCTCGCGATCCACACGCGGGGCATGCCACTGGGCAGCGATGTCGATCTCGATGAGGTCGCGCGCGTGACGTTCGGGTTCGTCGGCGCGGACCTGTCCGCGCTCGCTCGCGAGGCGGCGATGGAGACGCTGCGTCGCCATCTGCCGGACATCGAGATGGAGGCGGGCCAGCTGTCGCCCTCGCTGCTCGAACGGCTGCGGGTCACGGGCGACGATTTCGCGGCGGCGTTACGGCGCGTGCAGCCGTCGGCGTTGCGCGAGATCGCGATCGAGGCACCGTCGGTCGGCTGGACCGACATCGGCGGGCTCGAGGATGCGAAGCGCGAGCTGCGCGATGGCATCGAGCTGCCGCTCAAGCAACCCGATGCCTTCCGCCGCATGGGCATCCGGCCCGCGCGGGGGTTCCTGTTGTTCGGTCCGCCCGGCACCGGCAAGACGCTGCTGGCCCGGGCAGCGGCGCGCGAGGCGGAAGCGAACTTCATCGCGGCGAAATCGTCGGACCTGCTTTCCAAATGGTATGGCGAGTCGGAACGCCAGATCTCGAGGTTGTTCGCGCGCGCGAGGCAGGTCGCGCCGACCATCGTGTTCCTCGACGAGATCGATTCACTCGCGCCGGCACGCGGCGGCGGCATGGGCGAGCCGGCCGTGACCGAGCGCGTCGTCAACACGCTGCTCGCCGAGATGGATGGGTTGGCGGACATGCACGGCGTGGTCGTCATCGGCGCGACGAACCGGCCGGCGCTGCTGGATCCAGCGCTGCTCCGGCCCGGCCGTTTCGATGAGCTCGTCTACGTCCAGATCCCGGAGGCGGACGGGCGACTGCACATTCTCCGCATCCACACGGCGGACATGCCACTCCACGGCGATGTCGACCTCGACGACCTCGCCCGGCGCACGGCCGGATACACCGGCGCCGACCTCGAGAACCTGGTGCGGCGAGCGGGTCTGCGCGTGCTGCGCAGCGATCCGGGCACGGGCATCGTCGCGGCGGCCGACTTCGAGGCCGCGCTGGCGGAGACCCGCGCGTCCGTCACGCCCGAGCTGGAGCGGGAATATCGCGAGGTGGCGCGGTCGCTACGCAGTGAAAGCCCGGCGGGCGCGCGCCGCATCGGCTTCAGCCTCCCCGAACGAACCACCCCGGACTGAAGGGCCGGCGGCCCTCGCGCGGCCGCGCCGTTCCGTGCATCGTACGGGCGCGAATCCTCACGCGTGCGACGTAGGACCTCTCGCCTGTCGGGCGGCGCGCCAATTCGGGTGCTACCGCCTACACCGGAATGTCGATGTCGACTCGTTCGAGAATCCTCATTGCGCTCCTCGTCCTGGCGCTCGGACCGCTGCTCGCGGTGGGCGGCTGGGCGTTCGTGATGGCGTTGCGCGCATCGCCGGACGCGATTCAGCTGCGTCTCGCGCGTACGACGGTCGATGCGGCCGTCGAGGTCCGCGAGCGGGTGTTCGCGGAAACGTCGGCGCTCGACTCGCTGGCGGCCGCCCTCGGCGCCGGCGTCGACTCGGTCCGGTTCGCGGCGATCGCCGCGCTGCCGCTGGCCGAGCGTTTTCCCGTGCTCGAGCTCGTGGCCGTAGACGGCGCGAGCGTCGCCCGCCGGGGTGACCGCGCGGACGGGGCCAGCGCCTGCGACGCGGACGCAACGGTCCGGTTGGACGTGCCGTTGGACGGACCCGATTCCATTCGGCTGGCCGGTTTCGTTCCGGCGGCGCGGTTGCTGGACGATTCGCTGGCTTCGATCGGCGAAACCCGGCAGGTCCTGGCGGATGGGACGACCGGGCGGCCGCTCTACGATCCGCATTGTGTGGCGAAAGGGTGGACGCCGTCGGCGGAGCCGCCCCATTCTCCGGCGGCGTGGGGCTTCGACCTGCCCGGCACGAGTCTGACCGTCGTCGGGTTTCCGGGCGAGCGTTGGCCGCTGCCGTTTCCGGAGCGCGGCTTGTACGCCCTCGCCCTCGCCCTCTTTCTCTCGCTTGCGGCAGTCGGCGCCTTCGTCATTCTGGTCCGCGACCTGGTCCGGTCCCTCGACGTGTTGACGGCGGCCGCGGACCGCATCGGCCAGGGCGATTTTTCGCCCTGGCTACCGCCGCCGACCCCCGATGAAGTCGGGCGACTCGCCTTCGCGATCAGCACGATGGCGGCCCGGCTGGAATCGCTGATCGTGCAGAACGCGCGCCACCGGCAGATGGCGGCGGTCGGCGAACTGGCCTCGCACGTCTCGCACGAGATCCGGAACCCGCTCAGCTCGATCAAGCTGAATCTGCAGAGCATTGAGCGCGAAGTCCGGGCCGGCGGTGTTCCCTCCGACCTGGCCGAAGTGCTGCAGCTTTGTCTGCGTGAGGTGCAGCGGCTGGACGGGACCGTGCGCGGCGTGTTGCGGCTGGCGAGCTCCCGGCCGCCGGCGCTGGCGCCGCTTTCCCTACACGGACTGCTCCGCGATGCCATCGAAACCGTCCGCCCGCAGCTGGCCGCGCATGCGATTCAGGCGCACGCGCGGCTCGATGCCGAGCGCGACACGGTCCATGCGGACGTGGCCCAGCTGCGCGGCGTGCTCGTCAACCTGCTCCTGAATGCGCGTGACGCGATGCCGGGCGGCGGCCGGATCGATGTCTGGACCGAGCTCGCCGAAGACCGGCGCGGCCGCGAAGTCCTGCGCACGCACGTCGCCGACTCGGGCCCGGGCGTGCCGGCCGACGACGCCGACCGCATCTTCGAGCCGTTCTTTACGACGAAACCGACGGGCTCTGGCATCGGTCTGCCCCTTGCCGCACGCTCCATCGAGGCCCATGGTGGACGGCTCGTCCTCGAAAGAAGTCCAGCATCCGGGCGCGGAGCCGAGTTCATCGTCGAGCTGCCGCTTGCGCGCCCGACCATCCGGACGGAATCGTCCGCCCCACTGCCGAAGGCGGGGCCACCCGCGGAATCGGCGGATGCCTTCGCGGAATTGCAGCGAACGGAGGGCTAGACGCGATGCAGACGGGCCGGATCCTGTTGGTCGAGGATGACGCGGCTCACCGCGAGACCCTGCGACGGCACCTGTCGCGGTCCGGCCATGACGTCGTCGAGGCGGAGACCGGCGAGGCCGCGCTGGCCCGGTTTGCCGGGGCCTCGCCCGACCTCGTCCTCACCGACGTCCGCATGCCCGGCTTGAGCGGGATCGAGTTGCTCGAGCGGCTGCGGGTGGCCGAGGCCACACCCCCGGTCATCGTCATGACCGCGTACGGAGACATGAACAGCGCGATCGAGGCGATGAAGCAGGGCGCCTACGATTACCTCGTCAAGCCGCTCGACCTCGACCAGCTCGACGCCTCGATCGCTCGCTGCTTAGACGAAGTACGGGCCGCGCGCGACCTCGACCCCGGCGACGGAGCCGCCGAGCCCGAGCCGGACGACTCCCTGATCGGCGCCGACCCGCGCATGATCGACATCTACAAGACGATCGGCGCCGTCGCCGAGCACCGCACGCCGGTCCTGATCCGCGGTGAGACGGGCACGGGCAAGGAGCTGATCGCGCGAATCCTCCATCGCACCTCGCCCCGCGCGAATGCGCCGTTCGTCGCGGTGAATTGCGCCGCCGTGCCGGAGGGCCTGCTCGAATCCGAGCTGTTCGGCCACATTCGCGGCGCGTTCACGGGCGCCGTCTCGGACCGCAAGGGCCGGTTCGAGCTCGCGGGCAGCGGGACCATCCTGCTCGACGAGGTCGGCGATACGACGACCGCGTTCCAGAGCAAGCTGCTGCGCGTGCTCCAGGAGCGAGAGTTCCTGCCGGTCGGCGCGGAGCAGCCCAGACGCACGGACGCCCGCATCATCGCCGCGACGCACCAGCCCGTCGAGAAGCTGGTCGAAGAGGGCCGGTTCCGGGAGGATCTGTACTTCCGGCTTCGGGTCGTCGAGATCTCGGTTCCCCCTCTGCGCGAGCGGCGAGCGGATATCCCGCTCCTCGTCCGCCACATCCTCGGGCGACTGCGCGCCGAGTTCGGCCGCGAGATCGCCATCACCGACGAGGGCGTGGCCGCGCTGCTCGCCTACGACTGGCCCGGCAACGTGCGCGAACTCGAGAATGCCCTCACCCGGGCCGCCGTCCACGCCCGTGGCTCCGTCATCACGGTCGAGCACATCTCGCTCGGTCGCGAAGGCCTCGCCGTCGCGCCGACCTACGACGCCGACTCGCTCGACGCCGTGCAGCGCGCGCACGTCCAGCGCATTCTCGCTAGGTTGGGCGGCAACAAGAGCCGCGCCGCCGAGGCCCTCGGCATCTCCCGGCCTCGCCTCGACCGCATTATCGAGAAGTATCACCTCGTCGTCTGAGCAATCACCATGTTCGCTATGACCCGACTTCCCCGTCCCGTCCCGTTCCGGCTGAGCCGGGGCCGCACGACCCTGCTCGGCCTGGTCCTCTTGGCCGGCTTCATCCTGCCGACCCGGCTGTTCGCCCAGGACCATCGGTTCGGCGCCGGCTACAACGTCGGCGCCATCTGGTTCACCCCGCTCAACCCGCAGCCAGGCCAGACCCTGGCCGGCGGCTCCGCCAGCGATATCCAGATCGAGACAGGCTGGGTCATCGGCCTCCAATTCGAACAGTGGTTCGGCGGCGGCCGGGTCGGCGCCCGCGTCGGCGGCGCCCTCACCCAGCTCCCGCTCACTGCCCCGGACACGACCGGCCGCGACGCCGGCCTCTGGCTCATCGACGCCAGCGTGCTGCTTCGCTTCCTGCCCGCCCGCCCGACCACCACCGTCAACGCCTACATCGGCGCGGGCGTCGGCATTGTGCAGTACCAGTTCGGCACGCGCGGGATTGTCGTCTTCGACTCGGCCAACGCTCTCTACAACGGCGACACCACACCGCGCGTCGGCGCGACCGCCAGCTTCGGCTTCGACATCATGACCGGATTGCGCTGGCACGATTCCCCCATCGGAATCCGCCTCGAAGCCACCGATCTTTACACGCGCGACAGCCCCATGCGCCGGCTTTCCGCACCGGAACAGTATGGCTCGGTTCACAATGTTCGGGTCACTCTGGGTGTGTTTACGGGCTTTGAAGTGTTGCGGTAACGCAACGACACCCCCAACATCGGGGAGCGGCGGGTCGCCAAGGCTGGCACGCCCTGCGGACGGAAGGTAGCTGCGCTGGACGGGTCAAGCTGCTAGTATAGGCGGGTTTATCTGGCCAACTCCAAGTGGATACGGACGGCGCGGCGAAACTGGCCGCGCCGAATTTGCCTCGGCCGCGCGGGCGAAATGTTTGCGTCGAGGTGTTCGATCGGCGGGCCGGAGCGACGGCTGGACTGATGCAGGTCCGCCCCATTCCCCACAATTCGAAGCAGGCCGGCGGGTCCGGCTCCAAGGAGGCTCCATGAGGGAAATGCTCGATCGTTTCTGGAATGACGAGAGCGGCCAAGGACTGGTGGAATACATCGCGATCATCGCGCTGATCGCGATTGGCTTGTTCGTCGTGCTGCGCGCCTTCCGGGGTCGGATCGGCAATGTGTACAACAACGTGGGTGACTCGCTCCAGTCGGAGATCGGCAACGGCGGGACCTGAGTGAAGACGGGAGGGGGCGCACGGGTCGGTGGCCCGCGCGCCCCCGCTTTGTCGTAACTCAAGGAAGAGTCGTCCCATGTCTGAGCTCATCTCCACGGCCGCGTTCGTGTCCGTGATGGCGGCAGCCATGGTGGCGGACGTACGAACGAATCGGATCCCGAACACCCTGGTGGTCGTCGGGTTGTGCCTGGGCCTGGCTTCCCGTGCGGTTCTCGGGTGGGCGGCTCTGGCCAGCGGGGTCATCGCGGCGGCGAGCGCGCTGGCGCTGGGCGTCGGACTGTTCGCGGTCGGCGCGATGGGCGCGGGCGACGGCAAGCTGATGGCGGTGGTCGGCGCGTTCCTCGGCATCGAGCTGGGCGCGACGGCGTTGCTGGCGGCCGCCATGCTCGGTGGGGTGCTCGCGCTGGGCATGGCCGTGCGTCGCGGCGTGATCCTGCCGGTGCTGGTGGGTACGCGTGAGCTGGCGCTCTGGCTGGTGACGTTCGGACGGAAAGGCGAGCGCGTGAAGCTGGACTCGCCGGGCGCGGTGAGCTTCCCGTTCGGTGTGGCGATCGCGCTGGGCTCGCTGCTGACGTGGTTCGGCGTGTTTCGCGTGTGATACTTGGAGGCGAAGCGGCAAGGAGTCGAGAGACGGATGCGAATTCGGGGTAGACGACCGGGACAGGCGCTGGTCGAATTCGCGGTGACGCTGCCGCTGTTGCTGTTGCTGGTGCTGGGCGTGGTCGAGTTCAGCCGCGCATTCCAGCTCTACGGAGCGATCACGGACGCGGCGCGCCAGGGTGCGCGCACGGCGGTCGTGGCGGATCCGACCATCACGGCGGACTCGGTCCGGATGGTCGTGAACTGGGCGCTCAATACGGCGGGGTTCGACTCGGCGAATGCGACGAAGTCGCTGGTCGGATTTCGCTCGGGACGTGGCGAGTCGACGACCGTGACCGTCTCGTATCCCTACGAGCTCCGAATCATCCGTGGATTGATGCGCTGGACGGATGCCGAGGCGCGGATCACGATCCGCGGTCGAACGACCATGCGGAACGAGTGAGCCGGAGGAAGCACCCGTGAGACGAACACGGACGATCGTCATCCTGATTCTCGCCCTCTCCTCGGGCGGACTGGCCGCGTACGCGACACTGCGCCTGCTGCGCGAGCGGACGGCCCCGCTGATCACGGAGCAGGCGCCGTCCTCGACCCAGGTCGTGGTCGCGGCGCGTGAGCTGGCGATCGGCGAACTTCTCTCCGACGCGGACGTCAAGCTCGTGAACTGGCCGGGAAACACGGTGCCGACCGGGTATGCGCGGTCGATCGCGGATGTCGTTGGACGCGGCATCATGACGCGCGTCGCCCTGAACGAGCCGCTGCTGGACTCGAAGCTGGCGGACCGCGGACAGGGCGGGCTGACCATCACCATTCCCGAGGGAATGCGGGCGATGGGACTGCGCGTCGACGAGGTCATCGGCGTGGCCGGTTTCATCACGCCGCAGACGCGATTCGACGTGTTGCTCACGGTCGAGGACAGCCAGAATTCTGGGGCCACCGATCGGTCCGTGACGAAGGTCGTCCTGCAGAACATCCAGGCCCTGGCGGCCGGCACGCGGATCGAGCGCGACCCGGAAGGCAAGCCGCTCAACACGACGGTGCTCACCGTTCTGGTCACGCCCGAAGACGCGGAGAAGCTGGCACTCGCGCAGAGCAAGGGCCGCATCCAGCTTGCACTTCGCAACATGATCGACGTGAGGGATGTACGCACTGACGGTGCCCGCCTGAGCGAGCTGCTCACGGGCCTGAACGCCACGACGCGCCGGACGACTCCTGCGCGGACGGGCGCGCCCGCCGCGACGACGCCTCAGTCCTCGGCCGCGACGGTCGAGGTCATCAAGGGCGGTACCCGCGCACTCATCCGATTCTGACGCCGAGCCTCGGGGAGGATTGATCTTGACGTTCACAACACGTGTTCGAATGGACGCTCCTCGCGGGCGCCGCCTCGTTCCGACGCTGCTGGCTCTGTTCGCCCTCGCGGTCGCCTCGCCGGTGACCGCTCAGCGCATCATCTCGCAGGCCGAGCAGACGATTACGGTCGAGCGCGGCAAGTCGACGCTCATCATCCTGGACTTCAATCCGACGCGGCTGGCCCTGACCGACAGCGCGGTCTCGGACTTCGAGTTCGGCGCGAGCCAGCGCGAGCTGATCATGCGCGGCATCCAGGTCGGCACGACGAGCATGTTCGTGTGGCCGGCCGGCGGCGGCGTGCCCCGGCTCTTCACGATCGAGGTCGTGCCCGATGTCACGGCCCTGCAGACGCAGATCCAGACGATCTTCCCGACGCAGGACATTCAGGTTGTCTCGACGGGCAACAGCGTCATCCTGTCCGGCCAGGTCCGCGATCCCACTGTGGTCCGGCGTGTCCTCGAGTTAGCCGAAGCGATCGGCGTGACCGTGATCAACAACATCCAGGCCCCGTCCGCCGAACAGGTCCTGCTGCACGTGCGCTTCGCAGAAGTGCGCCGGACCGCGCTGAAGCGGCTGGGCGCGGATCTCTTCTTCCGCAATGTCGGCGACATCGAGCAACTGGGTCGGGAAGGCGCGACCGCCGACATCGAAACGTTGTCGGAAGGCATCGTCAGCCTGTTCCTGTCCGGCGAGACGGCCTCGCTGGATGCCGTCATCCGCGCTTTGCGGAGCAACGGCGACTTCCGCAGCCTGGCCGAGCCGAACCTGATCGCCATCGAGAACCACACGGCGACGTTCCTGGCGGGTGGTGAGTTCCCCTACCCGACGATCCAGGGCGGTGCCGGCAACAATGCCGTCACGATTTCGTTCCGCGAGTTCGGCATTCGTCTGAGCTTCACGCCAGTCGTCACGAACAGCGGCGCAATCCGGCTCGAGGTCGAGCCGGAGGTATCGTCGCTCGACTTCGCGAACGGCCTGACCTTTCAGGGGTTCGAGATCCCGGCGCTGATTTCGCGAAAGGCTTCCACGCAGGTCGAGCTGCGGCCCGGCCAGCACCTCGCCATTGCCGGCCTGCTCGACAACACGATGCTGAACTCGGTCGACAAGATTCCGTTCCTGGGGGATCTGCCCATCATCGGCACGTTCTTCAGCTCGCGGCGGGACCAGCAGGACCGCACCGAGTTGCTGGTCCTGGTCACGCCGCACCTGATCGAGCCATCCGACGTCGCGCCGGCCCTGCCGACAGGTGAACCGACAATGTGGCGCTGGTTCCGGAACATGCGGCTCAACCCGGATTCCGTGGGACGCACCATGCCGCAGCGCCGCAAGAGTGGAGGTGACACCCCATGATTCAGTTGCTGCGGCGGTTCCAACGGGACGAGCGCGGCGCCACACTCGGCGTGGTCGCAGTGTTCATGGCGGGCACTCTCGGCACGATGGCGCTAGCCATCGATCTCGGCATGCTGACGCATGCGCGGCTGCAGGCGCAGAACGCGGCGGACGCTGCCGCGCTGGCCGGTGCGAGTGCCTACCTCGACATCATCCCGGCCGCAGCTGCGACGTCGGAGGCGGAGCGGCGCGCGCT
>JBFJPA010000121.1:0-10574 GCA_041617355.1 Longimicrobiales bacterium | reverse complement strand
GCCCCGACGTTTCCGCCCCGCCCGCCACTCTTGCGCAGCCCTGCCGCCGGCGACAGCATCCGGGCCCATCAGTCCCTGACATCGGGAGCGCGTCGTGAGATCGATCCGCGTCCGGACTTACGTGTTCGCATGCGCTGCACTTGCTTTGGCAACGGCGTCGCCCACCGCCGCGCAGGACATGCGCGGACGCTACGAAAAAGCGGCGCGGCTGCTCGGGAGCAATGCGCGCAGCCTCGTCTCGGGCGACCAGGTCCGGCCGACCTGGCTCGGTCCGGATCGCGTCTGGTATCGGAACAACACGGGAAGCGGGTCCGAGTTCGTGCTCGTTGACGCGGCCGCACGGAGCCGGCGCCCGGCGTTCGACCACGCCCGCCTGGCCGCCGCGTTGTCCCTCGCCGCCGACACCGCCTACGTCGGAGAAAAGCTGCCCTTCACGACCTTCGAGTTCACGGCCGCCGGCCGGTCGATCCGGTTCCGGACCGACTCGCTGCGCGCGTATGAGTGCGACCTGAACGCGTACACGTGCGCGGGCGCCGGCAAGCCGGCTCGCGAGTCGGCCGCGGACGTGAAGTCTCCCGACGGCCAATGGGTGGCCTATGTCGAAGGCGAGAACCTGTGGGTCCGGCCGGCGGCGGGCGGCGAGGCCGTGCAGCTGAGCCAGAACGGGGAGCCGGACTGGGGTTATGCCGTGCCACCGGAGGCGTGCTGCGATGCCGTCACGCGCGTACGCCGCAACACCGAGAAGCGGCCGATCCTGGCGTGGTCACCGGATTCTCGCCGAATCGGCACTTACCGGCTCGATGAACGTGGCGTGAAGCCTCTGCACCTGCTCGAGACCGCGCAGGGCCGCCCCATCCTCCACACCTATCGCTACGCGCTGCCCGGTGACTCGGTCATCCCCCGCTACAGTGTGCACGTCTTCGATATCGGCAGTCGCGCCCAGACCGATGCGGACCGCGCCCCGCAGGATGCGGTGAATACGAGCTGTTGCTGGTTTCAGACCGACACGCTCTGGAAGGACGCGCGCTGGGCCGACGGGTCGAACATGTTCTTCTTTACGGAGGGTCAACGCGACTTCGACGAGCTGCGCCTGGTCGCGATGGATGCCGCGACGGGCGCGTCGCGCGTCGTGCTGACGGAGACAAGCAAGACGTTCGTCGAAGCCAACCAGCTGTCTGGCGGCCTGTCCAACTGGCGCGTCGTCGCGGGTGGCCGCGAAGTCGTGTGGTGGTCGGAGCGTGACGGCTGGGGCCACCTCTACCTCTTCGACGCGGCGACCGGAGCGCTCAGGAACCGCATCACGTCGGGGCCGTGGCTGGTCGTAGACGTCGTGCACGTCGATGACGCGAGCCGGCGCGTCTGGTTCACGGCGGTCGGCCGCGAAGCGGGTCGCGATCCGTACTTCCGGCACCTGTACCGCGTCGGCCTGGATGGGACCGGGCTCACGCTGCTCACACCCGAAGATGCCGACCACGCCATCACCGCCGGTCCCTCCGGGCGCTGGTTCGTCGATACGCATTCGACGCCGAATCGAGCGCCCGTGACCGTGCTGCGTTCACCGGACGGGGCCGTGATCATGACGGTACAGGAGTCCGACGCCTCGCGTTACATGGAGCTGGCCAACGGATTCCCGGAGCCGTTCACGGTGAAGGCGCGCGACGGAGTCACCGACCTGTACGGACTCCTGCATCGTCCATCCGACTTCGATCCGGCGCAGCGCTATCCGGTCATCGTCTACATCTACCCGGGCCCACAGGTCGGATCCATCGGCTCGCGCCAGTTCACGGCAACACCGCGCGGCGATGCACGGGCCCTGGCCGAGCTGGGCTTCATCGTCATGCAGCTCGACGCGTTCGGTACGCCCGGCCGGTCGAAGGCATTCCACGACGCGTATTACGGCAATATGGGCGACAACGGCATCCCCGATCAGATCGCGGCGCTCCAGCAGCTCGCGGCGCGACACGCATCGATCGACCTGAATCGAGTCGGCATCTACGGCCACTCCGGCGGCGGCTTCTCGTCCACCGACGCCATCCTCCGTTACCCGGACGTCTTCCACGTAGCGGTGTCCACGGCGGGCAACCACGACAACCGCAGCTACGACTACAGCTGGGGCGAGAAGTACCAGGGCCTGCTGAAAAAAGACGAGCGAAAGGGCGGCGACAACTTCGACAGCCAGGCGAACCACCTGCTGGCGAAGAATCTGAAGGGCAAGCTGTTCCTCATGTACGGCACGCTCGATGACAACGTCCACCCGAACGCGACGCTGCTCCTGATCGACGAGCTGATCAAACACAACAAAGACTTCGATGTGATGGTCCTGCCCAATCGAAACCACGGCTTTGCCAGCGAGCCTTATGTCGTGCGCAGGACGTGGGACTACTTCGTGCGACATCTTCTTGGCGCGGAGCCGCCGGGCGGGTTCGAGGTGAAGTGACGGGGAGGGGAAGAGAACGGAAGGGGAGAGGGAGAGGGAAAGGGAGAGGGAGAGGGGAAGGGTACAGGGTAGAGGGGGGGCTCTTGTTTTCGATGGTTGAGAGACGGCTTTGGCTCGTCGTCGCGCTGCTGGCCTTGCCGGGTGGTCTGCGGGCACAGGTCGACGCAGGGGACACGGACAGTGCCTGGCGCCAGCTGATGGCGGTGCGCGATTCGGTTCGTGGCGCCACCGGCGATGTCGTCGTCCGTGCGACGCGCCTGATCGAGCTGGGACTGTGGGATGAGGCGCAGGCGCTGCTGGCCAACGCGGGCAGCGACGTGCGCGCTGAGCTGGCGCAGGCGCGACTCGCACTGCGACGTCATCGGTACGCCGATGCGGAGCGCCGGATTGGCGATGCTCTGCGGCGCGATCCGGGCAATCGGGAGGCCCGGCTGCTTTCCGCGGAGCTGCTTGTCCAGGCGTGGGACCTGCCGGCCGCCGCGGACATCGCGCAGGCGTTGCTGGCCGAGCGCGCGCGGGACGAGGATGCTGCGCTCCTGCTGGGACGGGTCCGCCTGCTCGAGAAGCGGTACACCGACGCGCTCGACCTTGCCCATTCGGTCCAGGACTGGGCGCCGAATAGCGCCCGCGCGTTCCTGCTCGAGGCCGAGGTCTTCTTCTGGGAGGAAGATCTCGAAGGCGCGGAGCCCGCCCTGCGCCGCGCCCTCGAGCTCGATCCGTTCCTCGCAGACGCTCGCTTCGCCTACGGCTATGCGATCTGGCGCCGCGTGGATGCGACGCAACTCCCCGCCATGGCGGCGCAATGGCGCATGGCGCTGGCCGTGGACCCGCTGCACTACTTCACACACTGGCATTGGGGCAACGGCCACACGCACCTGACGTACGCAGATTACGCGCACCCGACGGACAGCATCGTACGGGAGCGGCTGCGACCGGTGGATCGGCTGGTTTCCGAAGGCCGCATCGGCGAGGCCGTGGCGGCCACGCGCGAAATCGAACAAGAGTTTCCGGGCTCTGCTCTGCCCGCGATGCTGCGGGGCTCGGCGTATTACCTCGCCGAAACGTTGGCGCGCGCGGAGCGCCTCGACTCCGCACAGGCCGCGTTCGAAGGCATCCTTGCCCGCAAGACGAACTACGGGCCGGCACACAACGGGCTCGCGGCCGTCATCAAACAGCGCCAATTCGAGGTTCTGACGCATTATGATTCGCTCGAGGCGGCGATCGCGAGCACGACCCTACCCGAGGACGAACGCTTCTACGAGGTGTTCGCGGACGCGCGGTATTACCCGGGTGAACGCGTGCTGCGCATGATTCGCCAGCAACTCGGCCCCACGGTCGGGTATCTGCCCATGCTGCACCGGCAGAGCCGGCGCTTCACCATCCCGCCTCTGCACAAAGACCTCGCCGAAGTCCAGAACCAGCCCAGCTTCCGTTTCACGACGACATTCGACAACCGGCAGTGGATGGACATCCGCGGTGTCGGCGGCGGATCGACGGGCATCGAGTACGTCGAGCGCGGCGCACACTGGGAGCGGAACGTCCTGCTCCACGAGTACGCGCACCTGTTTCACGGCAACGTGCTGACCGACGCGGAGAACCGGCGCATCCGGGAGCTGTACCACGGCGCGATGCTGTCGGACCGCACGCTGGACTACTACGCCGCGAACAACGAGAGTGAGTACTTCGCCCAGGCATGGGAAGCGTGGTCCATGCCGAAGAAAGTGCATCCGCTCAACCACAAGTCGATGAACACGCGGGCCGACCTGAGCAGCAAGGACCCGGAGCTGAACGCGTTCGTCGACTCGATGGCGGCCCGGCTGGAGGCGGCGCTCGGTGGCGATTCGCTCGCGCTGCGCAGCAACTGGGCGGAGACGTACGTGAACCTGAGCCGTCGGGTCGGCACCGGAACCGAGGACGCGACACGACGCGCGCTGGCACTCCTGGACACGGCGCTCGTGTGGGATGGCCGTTACCTGCCCGCGCTCACACGCTACGCGACGGTACTCGCAAGCGCTGGCCGCTTCGACGAGGCCGATGCGTGGCTGGCGAGCGCGGAGTCCATGGAAAGCCGGTACCCGCCCATCCAGAGCGCGTACGCGGACCTGGCCGCGGCGCGAACGCGGGCCGGCACGCTCGATCCGGTCCGCTCGCTGGAGATTCGGATCGCGCACATACGGCGCGCGCTGGAGCTGGAGGACGACCTGGCCGAGCGTGCATCGTTGAACGCGCGCCTGCGCCAGGACCTGGCGGATCACGGCCTGCTGCCGGAAGCCATCGGCATCGCCGAGCAGTACGTGCTCGACGGGCCGACGCTGTCCACGTACCTGCGCGACCGCCGTGACGAGGCCCGCGCCTTCGCTCTGGCGCTGCGCGCGTCCGCAGGGCACGCGGAGGTCACGCTCGGCGAGCTGGAATCGCTCGTCGCCGCCAAGCCGTTCAACTACACGCATCGTGCGCAATACGCCGACGCCCTGGCCGCGGCCGATCGTGGCGACACCGCGATCGCCGTTCTGGAGCACGGCCAGCGCGTGCTGCGGGCGGCCGGCCAACCGCGCGCCGACTACGCCGCGCGCATCGCGGAACTGCATCTGAGGGCCGGCCGATCGGAGCTGGCGAATCGGGCACTCGATTTCCTGCTCGCACGGGCGCGTCTACCCGCCGACGGTCGTCTGGCTCGTGTGCTGGCCCGGCTCGGACAGTCGGACCGCGCCCGGGAGATGCTCGACGCCGTGCCGGAGCCGGAAACGCCGGCGGCACGCGCCGAGCTCGCGTACACGCGCGCGGCGCTACTCCATGCCCGGGGCGATGCGGTTGGCGCGGAGGCCGCGTTGCGGGACGCCGTGCGCGAGCAGCCGTATCACGTGGAGGCGCGACTCGCGCTGCTGTCTCTGCTCGTCGAGGGCGGGCGGAACGCCGAGGCCGCACGGATCATCGAATCGTGGCCGCTCGGATCGCTGCCTCCCGGCCCGGACTACCGACGTCGTGCCAACGCCACCCTGCGCGGAGAGAGCCGTCGATGAAACACGCGAGATCGACTGTCTTACTCGTTTCGATGGCGCTTCTGCCGGCGTTGCCGGCCCATGCGCAGACCAGCCTCGCACGGCAGCGCGCGGAAACCGAATGGCGCGTCAAGTCGCAGAAGATGGACCGCCACCTGCAGCCGCTGATGCGCAAACACGGCATCGATCTTTGGGTCATCATGAGTCACGAGAATCACCCGGATCCCGTACTCGACCTGTTCGGTGGCTATGGCATCACGGGCTGGTACGGCCACCGCAACGCCTACCTCATCCGGGATCCCGGCGGCTCGGAGCCACTCGAGCGGACTGTCATTGGCACGCATCTGAGCGGGCACTTGCGGCCGTTTTTCCCGACGTTGATCAGCTACGGCGAGGAAGGTCTGGCGCCGCGCCTGGGCGAGTGGGTCGGCGCCCGCAACCCGCGTCGCATCGCCATCAACCAGTCGCGCACCATCAGTATGGCCGACGGCATCTCGGTCGAGCTGCGAAAATACCTCGAGAACGCGATCGGCCCGGAACTGTCCCGACGCATCGTGTCGTCCGAGCCGCTGCTGATCGACTACGTCAGTCTGCGCACGCCGGACGAGCTCGACATCGCGCTCGAAGCGAGCGAGCGTACCTGGAACATCCTGCGGCGCGCCTTCTCGAACGAGGTCATTACGCCAGGCCGCACGACGCTGATGGACGTGCACTGGTGGATCGTCGATGAGTGGAAGGCGCAGGGCCTCGACTTCAACTTCCCGCCCGGCCTGTCCGTCCAGCGACAGGGCGTCGAAGGGTCGCTCGACGATGTCGATGATCCGGTCATCCTGCCCGGCGACCTGCTCCATGTCGATTTCGGGGTCCGCCTCATGGGCATTGTTACGGACCAGCAGAAGAACGCATACGTGCTGCGACCCGGCGAGGTGGAGCCGCCGCCGGGCATGGTCGCGGGCTTCACGAAGGCCACGCGCATGGCGCACATCATCGCCGACGAACTCGTGCCGGGACGCCTCGGGCGAGATGTGAACGCGGCCGCGGAGGCGCGGGCGCGAGCCGAGGGCATCGAGAGCCTGGTCTACTCGCACGTCCAGGGCAGCTGGGTCCATGATGCGGGCGCCTGGGCGATCTTCGACTGGCCGGAGCGGTATGGGACGCATCCCCGTGAGCCGGTCCGCCCGACTGAGTTCTGGTCGATCGAGTACAGCGTGACGGCCGCGATCCCCGAGTGGGGCGGCCAGCGCATCCGGTTCGCCCGTGAAGAGGACGCATGGGTCGGGACGGAAGGCCGGGCCCGCTTCATGACCGGACCGCAGGACGCGCTCTGGCTGATCCGGCCGGCCCCCTCACGGCCGGTGTCGGACTCGCCGCCAGGGGCGGGGCGCTGAGCGAACCCGCCGGAGGTGGCGGATCACCCGGCGGCCTTGCACTATTCGAGGCGCAAGGAAACCGGGATGTCGGGCTCTGCGGACTCGCCGTTCGCGGCGCTGCGTTGCGCTTCCGCCACCAGCCGAAGCGGGACGGGCGAGCCGCCGACTCACCGTCGCACGTCTAACCGATTCGAGGAGATCACATGCACGCGCGCAGGATGATGCTGCGGGGCCTGGGCACCGCCGCGATCGCATTGGGCCTGGTCGCGGCGCAGGCGGCCGCACAGATGGAGCGTACCACGGACCGGCGGGCCGGCGAAGGCGATGGACCGCACCAGCGGCTGATCCTGCGCGGCGCCACGATCATCGATGGCACGGGCGCACCGCCACGCGGTCCCGTGGACATCGTCATCGAAGGGGATCGCATCGCGTCGATCAACAGCGTCGGGTACCCCGGCGTCCCGATCAACGATCGGGCCCGCCCGCAGAACCCGACCAAGGAGATCGACGCGACCGGCATGTACGTCATGCCGGGCCTCATCGACATGCACGCGCACACGGGCGGCGAAGGCAAGGCGCCGCAGCCGGAGTACACGTACAAGTTGTGGATGGGCCACGGCATCACGACGTCGCGCGGCGTGCCGCACGGCGGCTTCGAGTGGTCGCTGCAGGAGAAGGCGCGGGCCGCACGCAACGAGATCGTCGCGCCCCGCATGTTCGCCTACACGCGGCCGGGCAGCGGCGAAGGTTGGGGCGGCAAGCCGATCGACACGCCGGACGCCGCGCGCGCATGGGTGCGCTGGGCGGCCGCGCAGGTCGTGGACGGCCAGAAGATCGATGGACTCAAGCTCGGCGCCTACGATCCGCCCATCATGGAGGCGTTGATCGACGAAGCGCACAAGCACGGCCTCGGCACGGTCGCGCACCTCGACCAGATGGGCATCGCGCGTATGACATCGATCGAGGCCGCCCGCCTCGGGCTCGACATGATGACCCACTACTACGGCCTCTTCGAATCGATGCTCAAGGACTACAGCATCCAGAACTGGCCGCTCGATTACAACTACAACGACGAGCAGCATCGCTTCGGCAACGTCGCCCGGCTCTGGAACCAGATCCACCCGCCCGGCAGCGAGAAGTGGAACGCGACCATCAAGGAAATGGTCGAGCTGGGCTTCGGCATCGACCCGACCATGACGATCTACGAAGCCAGCCGTGACGTCATGCGCGCTCGCGAGGCCGAATGGCATGACGAGTACACCCTGCCCAGCCAGTGGGATTTCTATACGCCCAGCCGCCGCGCCCACGGCTCCTACTGGTTCTACTGGACGTCCGAGGACGAGGTCGCCTGGAAGAACTATTACATGCGCTGGATGCAGTTCCTGAACGACTTCAAGAACGCCGGCGGCGTGGTCACGACCGGTTCCGACTCCGGCTTCATCTACAAGCTCTACGGATTCGACTACATCCGTGAACTGGAGCTGCTCCGCGAAGCCGGCTTCCACCCGATCGAAGTCATTCGCTCCGCGACGCTCAACGGCGCGACCATGCTGCACAAGCCGAAGGGCACACCCATCGACTTCGGCATTCTGCGTCCCGGCCTCAAGGCCGACCTGGTCGTCGTCGAGGCCAACCCGATCGAGAATCTGAAGGTGCTCTACGGCACCGGCGCCGTGAAGCTCAACGACGAAACCGGCGCCGTCGAGCGCATCGGCGGCGTCAAGTACACGATCAAGGACGGCATCGTCTACGACGCCAAGCAGCTGCTCGCCGACGTCCGCGAAATGGTCAAGAAAGCCAAGCAGGAAGTCACGGCGACGCAGGGAGGTACGCGCTAGCCGAGAACATGGATCACGACAGAGAGGCCCCGAACCACACGTCGCTCCGCGTGGTGCCGGGCCTCTCTGCGTGACCGTTTCGATCCGGACACCCGCTTCAGCTCGTCAGCGCAGCCACGACCGACGGGGGAACGATCACCTGGTTGATCACGTGGATGATGCCGTTGCGCGCCGAGATGTCCGCAGTCACGATCTGCGCGTCGGCGCTCCGGATGCCCGTCAGGCCGTCCCGGATGGTCGCGTTCGTGCGCACGTAGAACCGCTCCCCGAGCAGCGGCGTGATCGTGCGCACGTTCCTCCGTGGCACCACACTGTTCGCTGCCCGCCGGCCTTCCGTCACGTGGTACAACAACACGTCCAGGACGACGTCCGCGGGCAGGTCGGTGATCTCGTCAATGCTCGTGCCCAGCACCACGCTCAGCAGTCCGTACAGCTCTTCGAAGGCCTCATCGGTCGGAGCGAAAACCGTGTACTGGTCCTTCCCCTCCAGGAATAAATCGACGAGCCCGACGCCCAGCTCGGCGTCCACGTAGACCAGCGCACTGACCAACTCGTCGAACCCGGCCGCGATCGCGATGGCCGCAATGGGATCGGTGCCGGGAGGCGGCGCACGGTCGAATTCGACTGCACCGTCGAAGCCGGCCAGCCGATTGTCACCATCACATGCGCCAAGACCCAGAGCGCCGACGAGGGCGAGGGCCGGATAGATCATCCGCTTCATGGGGACTCCTTGTCGTGAGACCGAAGGGCAGGCTCGACCCCGGAGGGGCTGCCGCTCGCAGGCTAATCGCTGGCCGGTGTGATGTCAAGGAAAAATCTAAATATTTTCTCATATAATACTGAACATAACATGGACACGCTTTGCACTGGATCACTGCACAAGTCCGATCGGAGGGGCGCGAGAAGCCATCGACGAGTGGCGGGAGAGCCGTCGCCGGCGCGCGCCGCGAGGCGCGCAAAACGATCACGAGGGGACATGGCCGGACCGTAGGGAGTCACCTACGTTGCGGGCGAACGATCGGTGGGCGGGGCCTGTGCCGATCGCGTTGACGTTGCGTCTCATCATCCACGGAGCGACTCATGCGCCACGCCATTGCAGCACTGGTACTGATCGCGTCGGCCACGACCCCGGCCCTCGCGCAGGACCGCTTCAACGGTCTCGCCGGTGGTCCCTACGACCAGCTCGTGATTCGCAACGTGATGGTGATTCCGGGGCATGGCGGACCGCCGGCCGGTCCCTACGACGTCGTGATCCGTGGCAACACGATCGATCGGCTCGTGCCGTTCGACCCGGTTTCATCCGAACGGCGCGGGGACCAGGGCCGTCCGACCGGCAACCGCATCATCGATGGCACCGGCAAGTACCTGATGCCGGGCATGGTGGATCTGCACATGCACCTGCGCACGCAGCCGATGGAGAACGAATACGTCGAGTACCTGAAGCTGGCACACGGCGTGACGACCATCGTGCCGGCGCCGGACCGCAGTCTCGATTCGGCCCTCGTCCGGCAGCGAGCCGCACAGGAGAATCGCGTGCTTGCGCCGCGCTACTTCCCGATCTGGGGGTGGGGCAACGGCTACCCGCGGGAACAATACGAGGACCCGGCGCAGGCGCCGCGCATCGCGCGCGAGATGGTTGCCAAGGGTGCGCACGTGGTGAGCGTGGGCAACGTCACGTGGAGCCGCGAGCTGTTCGGCGCGGTCTGCAAGGCCGTGTGGGACGCGGGTGGCATCACGACGATCCACCTGCCGCCCTCGACGAACGCAGTGGTCAACGCCGTGACGGCGGCCCGTCTCGGCGCCACCATGATCGAGCACCACTACGGTTACGCCGAGTCGTCGCTCGACCGCCAGGTCCAGGACTTCCCGCGCGACTACGACTACGACGACGAGAACGAGCGCTTCCGTGCGGCGGGCCACGTCTGGGTCG
>JBFJPA010000120.1:0-10685 GCA_041617355.1 Longimicrobiales bacterium | reverse complement strand
GGTCACGAAGGCCGAGACACGAGTCAGCTCTTTCGTGTGGGCGCCGGACGGGAGGCGCATCGCGTTCGTCATGGCCGACGCGCTCGATCCGGCGGAGGAAGCGCGACGACGTATCGTCACTCTTTCGGGCGACGCGCCACCGCCGTCGCGTCTCTGGATCGCGTCGCTCGATGGACGAGGCGAGGCGGGCGCACTGACGGACGCGTCGGTGCACGTGCGCGAAACGCCCGCCTGGTCTCCCGACGGCAACGCCATCGCCGTCCAGCTCGCGCCGGATGCCACGCTCGATGCGATGAATGAGACCGAGCTGACCCTGGTGGATGTCGCATCGCGGGAGCGGACCGTGCTCGCCTACTCCGGTCCCTTCGCTATGGATCCGATCTTTTCGCCCGACGGCACGTGGATCGTCACGGGCCCCGCCACGGAGCGCTCCATCGCACCAGGGATCCATGCGGTCCCGCTCGACGGGACCGATTCGAGACTCCTGGGCGAGGCCGATCACTATACGGAGATCGCCGGCTGGTCGGCGGATGGCGGCATCCTCGCGACGCACCAGGTCGGCACGGAGCGTCACGTCGTACGGTACGCCCTCGACGGCGGCGAGCCGGTGGTCCTGTACCGTGGCCCGCTCGTCGTGAGCGGCCTACACCTGAGCCGCTCGGGCGCCGCCGCCTTCGCGGGGGAGTCCCTCGACACGCCCGCCGAGGTCTACGTCACGGCACTGAACCGCTTCGAGCCGGCGGCCGTTACCGCCGTGAACGCGGATCTCGCCATCGCGCCGTTCGGGAAAACCGAGGTCGTCGCCTGGACGTCGACCGATGGCACCACCGTCGAAGGGCTGCTCACGCTTCCTGTCGGACATTCGCCCGCGCGGCGCGAGCCGCTGCTCGTCGTGGCCCACGCCGGCGGCGAGACGTTCACGCGCAGGTACGTCGGTGACCCGTTCGCGGGGTCGCACCGCGCGTACGCGCCGCCGGTGTTCAGCTCGAGGGGATACGCCGTGCTGCGGGTCAACCAGCGGGGCGGCGGGCTCGCGGGCTACGGCTCCGATGCGATCCTGCCGATGTTCCGCGCCAAGGTGAAGGCGAACCCCGACATCCTGGCCGGCGTGGACACGCTCATCGCCCGGGGCATCGCCGATCCCGACCGCGTGGCGATCATGGGGTGGAGCAACGGCGGCCTCGTGACCGCGTCGCTGATCACGCAGACCGACCGCTTCGCCGCGGCCAGCATACTCGCCGGCTTTCCGTACCTCACCCTCCAGGCCGGCACGAATCCGTGGATGAGCCCGGACCTCGGCGCCGAGCCGTGGGAGGATGTCGGTCCCTACCTCGAGCACGGCCCCGCCTTCGCGCTCGATCGCGTGCGCACGCCCACGCTGATCCTGCAGGGCGATGCGGACCCCGCGGTTCCGGCCGCACAGGCGCAGGCGATGCACGGGAGTCTCGTGAAGCTTGGTGGGCCGACCGAACTCGCCCTCTATCCCGGCATGGGCCACGTACCGGCGACACGGTCACAGATCGCCGACATCGTCGCGCGCAACCTGGCGTGGTTCGACGAGCACGTAATGGGTCGGCGAACGGCCGCGGACGCCGCACGTAGCCGGTAACCGGGCCCGGTGACTGCAGCGTCCGCCCGGCCCCGCATCGACTGGCGCCGCGTGTTCGTCGAAGGCACGGTCATCGTCGTTTCCATCCTGCTCGCCTTTGCCATCGACGCGTGGTGGGACGGGCGAAAGGACCGGGCGGCGGAGCGGCAGTTGCTGGCGTCGATCGAGCGGGATCTCCTGGACAGCCGCTCGGAGCTCCTGCGTGTGATGGAGTTTCAGCAGACACATGGGGTCAGCCTGGACCGGTTCGTGGACGCCTCACCGGCTGAACTCGCTGTGCTGGCCGAAGACTCCGCCCGATTCATGCTTCGCAGGTTCTTACTGACGGCGACCTTCCAGCCGTTCGACGCGGCGCTTCGGGCCCGGGATCTCTCGGTCATCACAGATCCGCGTATCCGTGAAGGAGTCCTGTCCTGGCTGGCACACTCGGAGGACGTACTGGAGAACAACGCGATGCTCACCGAAGCCTTCGGGGCCGTCAGCCACGCGGGAGGCCTGAACGCGCTCGCCATCAGGACCGGAAGGACGTCTCTCCAGCGCCAGTCTGCCGCGGCAACGCTCGCGGAATGGCGAAGGGATGATCGCGTCATTGCTGAGCTGCTGCGGAAGGAGTCCATAGAATCGAATACGGAGCGCAAAGCCGCTCGCCTCCTCGAGATCACGGACGAGCTGCTGGCGCTGCTGCGGGCGGAGTCGTGACCGTGAGACGTCATGGCGCGATTCGGGCCATCGTCGCTGCCGCCCTGCTTGCGATCGGGCGCGCGCCAGAGCACGTCGCAGCGCAGGTTGACACCGATGCCATCACTTTCCGCGAGCGGCATGCCGTGCAGTCGACGGTTCTCGGAGAGGAGCGCGAATATTGGGTCTCCCTGCCGTCGTCCTACGACGACACGCTGTATGCGACACAGGCGTACCCCGTGTTGTACGTGCTGGACGCCGACTGGAACTTCCGGCTCGCCAGCGCCATGGCCGAGTTCATGAGCGTGCAGGGCAGGACGATCCCCGAGCTGATCGTCGTGGGCCTGCCCAACACGGCGCGGGTACGCGACTTCACGCCCACGCACTCGCGTCTCAACACCGTCCAGAGGGAGGCCGAGTACCTCGCCGGCAGCGGCGGTGGCGACGCGTTCCTGCGGTTCGTGCGGGAAGAGCTGTTCCCCGAGATCGAGTCGCGCTACCGCACGGTTCCGTACCGCATTCTCGGCGGCCATTCGCTTGGCGGCCTGCTCGCCCTGCACGCGCTGATGGCGGCGCCGGAGATGTTTCACGCGACCATCGCCATCGATCCGAGTCTCTGGTTCGACGACCAGCGACTGCTTCGCGATGCCCGGGCGATTCCGGCGTCCGTCGTGCGCGCCGGACGGGCGCTCTACCTGGCTCAGGCCAACATGACGATCCCGTCAGACAATCCCTTCAACCGTCACCGCGCATCGATCGCCGCGTTCGACGCGTTCGTTCGGGCGAACGACGTGCCCGAGTTCCACTATGCGTACCGCCACTACGACCGAGACGGCCACTCGTCCGTGCCGCTGCCGGGTCTGCACGATGGTCTTCGCCACATCTTCGACGGCTACTGGACGTCCGTCGCCGAGGTCGTGGACGACCCTGCGTCCATCGCTCCCCGCTTCGAGCGACTTTCCGCACGACTGGGAATCACATTGCGGCCGTCCGAGGCGATGATCGACGAGGAAGCCGGCTACACCATGGACGAGGAGGGCAACGTCGACGCCGCGATCGGCCTGTTCCGGATGAACACACGCAATTACCCGGACTCCTGGCACGCGCATGCGCGGCTCGGTGACGCCTACGCGGCCAATGGCGAGACGCATCTCGCCATTGCGAGCTACGAACGATCGCTCGCGCTGAAGCCGGACAACCCCAGAGTTGAGGAGAGTCTGGAGGGTCTGCGGTCGAAGCTGTGAGCAATGACAGGAGGCCGTGATGCGTCGAACCCGGTGGATCCCGCTCGCCCTGATCGTCGCCGCCTGCGCCGCGGCCGAGCCCGACGCCACCGGCGACGCGCCGAGTGCGACACTGCCTCCGGACCAGTTCGTCGAGGTCAACGGCGTGAATCTCCACTACCTCGACTGGGGCGGCGACGGCGAACTGCTCCTGCTGGTGCACGGTCTGCCTGGCTCGGCCCACGCCTGGAACGCCGTCGCGCCTCTCCTCACCGACCAGTTCCGGGTCGTGGCCGTCACGCGGCGTGACCACGGCGCCTCCGAGAAGACCGACGCGACCTTCGACCTCGATACTCTCGCCGATGACCTCGCCGGCGTCATCAATTCGTTTTCCGATGGACCCGCAGTCGTCGTGGGCTGGTCCTACGCCGGCATCGAGCTGCCGCGGCTCGCGCAGCGCCACCCCTCGAAGGTGAAGGCTCTGGTGTTCACGGACGCCCTGTTCGACATCTCCAACGCCGCCGAACAGCCGGCCGTGCCCGGGTATGCGCCGCCCGACAGCGTCTACCGCACCGTGGCGGATGCGGTCGACGAGTTCGCCACGTACCTGCCGACCGTCGACCGAAGCGTGTTGCAGCAGTATCTGGGAAGCGTGCTTCGAGAGACCGGGGACGGCACGTTCGTCTGGCAGTTGCCGTTCACCAGCCCCGCGATGGGCCGGTTCGTCTCGCTCATGCAGCCCCCGTCGCCCGACACCTACGGCGGCATCGACGCGCCGGTGCTCGCGCTCGTCGTCGACCAGTCGGACTACTACGCGAAGATGATGCAGCGTCGTGGCCTGCCGGCGGACAGCATCGAGATCGGCGTTCGCGTGATGCGGGAGTTCGACAGGGCGTCCAAGCAGACGGCGGTGAACACTTTCGTCGCCGCCGTGCCGCACGCACAGATCGTGTGGCTCGACGAGGTCAGTCACAACTTCCCCATCGAGGAGCCGCAGGTGTTGATCGACCAGATCCGCGCGTTCGTGGGTGCGCAGGTGCGGTGATGAGTCCGATTACTCACCGTCCGACCCCCCGCCAGTCCAGCGCGCCCGCTGCACGTCGGCCTGATGCTCGTCGCCCTCGCCATCGGACTCACGAGCTTGACGTTCGGCTTCGAAGCCATCGCCGCCGGCGGCACGCGGAAAGGCATGCCCGCGTTCCCCTTCTTCATGTTCGGATTCGTCGGATTGCTGGCGGCGGTCCTGGACGTCCGAATGCTGCGCGCCGGACCTCTTCACGGCGCGGCCCGCCTCACCCGGCACCTCTGGCGTATGTGTTTCGCGCTGTTCGTCGCCGCAATGTCGTTTTTCATCGGCCAGGCCGACGAGATCCCCGAAGCGCTCCGGATCATGCCCCTGCTCGCCCTGCCCGTGATCGCCGTGCTCGTGACGATGTTCTATTGGTTGTGGCGCGTGCGCGTCCGGAAGGGCGTCCGGCGACGCGCGAGGCCTGCCGCCCTCGGAGAGACGGCCTGACGGGCCGACACGCCGCATTGCAGGCAACGTCAGGGTTTTCTCGCGATCGACGCAGCAGTCGTTTCCAGCAATGTGACCAGGTCCGTGTTCGCGTACGTGTGGTGACTCTCTTCCTTCAGCCACCACATCAGGCTGTTCGCGATCAGGGGATCGCCGTCGCTTCCGCTCTTCAGCGGATGATCGGGATACCGATACCGGTCCCAGTGCTGGTCCAGACGGGTGATCATGGATCGACGCGCGGCATCGAGTGCGCGCACCTCCTCCGCCATTGTCAGCAGACGGTCGATGGCCATGCCGTTGTTGCCCCGACCGCGCTCGACTCCGGCTGCGTCGATCGCGTGCCGCACCGCCGCGGGGAGTGCGCGTCTGCGGCCGAGGAACTCCAGCAGCTCCGTCAGCACGACATACGCTTCGAAGTCGTTCGCCCGTTCCCGGACCGACGGGCGGACGCTCCGGAAGTCGTGCGCGATCCCCGCCGTACGCTGCAGGTACGCGGCGTCGCGTGCCCGACTCTCCGGCGTGAGCCGCGCGGCGAACGATGCGGAATCGATCCAGAACGTGGCCATCAGATCGTCGCGTGCGCTTTCGATGCCGGCGAGGCGGACGAACGCGGAGACGAGCGCGGAGTCACGTGATCCGAAGTACGACGTGGTGAAGCGGGACATCGCGTCCGCGATCGTGATCGCGGCGCTGTCCCCCATGAGGTAGGACGCGTACGCGATCGCGTGCGGCAGCACACCGGGCGGATACCGCTGCGGCAGCCAGGCCGTTACCACGGTGCCGTTCAGCTCGAACCGATGCGCGATGCCGATCATGCGGCGCAGGTTCTCCCAGTTGTGCGGCCCGGGGTGCACCCTCGTTTCGTACCACACGATGGCCGGCGCCGTGTAGACGTCGAACCCCGCGTCCTTCAGCGTCCGTGTCTTCGCCGCGTCTTCGTGGATCCAGTACCGCCAGTCGAGCATGATGATGTCGCGCGGCAGCTCCTTCAGTACGCGAGGCCGATGCGTGACCATGTCCGCCCACATCATCGGCGTACGGCCGCGGCTGCGCACCATCTCCGACACGCGCTTCACGTGCGCGGCGATCTGCCGATCGATGTCGGCCGTCGTGTCCGGCACGGCGGGGAACCAGGCCTCGTCCATCCCGATATGGATGTAGCGCGACGTCGCGAACAGCGCCGTGACCTCACCGATCACCGCATCGAGCAGCGCGTAGGCGGCTTCATTGCCCATCGCGAGCGTGCCCGTGTCCGTCGCGTCGGCGAGTTGCGGATGGTGATCCAGGATCCACCCGGCGTGTCCCCACGCTTCCACTTCCGGCACGATCTCGATGCCCGCATTCGAGGCATGTCGAACGAGTCGGCGCACGGTCTCCTTGCTCATCGCGTACGGCGACACCAGCTCGGGGTGCGACTCGAGCGCGATGGTGAGACCCTGGTCGTCGGTGAAATGCAGGTAGAGCGCGTTGTAGCCGAACAGCGCGAGCTGATCGACGAGGTCGAAGTAGTACGCGTCGACCTCCTTCATGCGCGTCATGTCAATCATGAAGCCGCGGTGCGCGAGCGGCTGTGCGCTGGCCTGCGCAGCCATCGTCGAGAGCACGACCGCGATGAGGAGCCGGATCGAGCGGTGCCGGGTCAAGCATTCCCGCTGCCGCCCGTCGGGCGGGCTCCGCCTGCGCATGGAGTCGCGGGCCATCGGCGTGGTCTCCGGTCGGGATGTCACGTGGACAATCTGCGGATCGCCGCGCGGCGTGTACAGCCGTCCGCGCCAGGGCCTTAGCCGATTCATTGCTGTCGTTCTACGAGACGGGAGTGTGACCGGTGTGGTGACCGCCTCGTCCCCATTCACGGCCTTCCTCACCTGCGCCGGAACCCTGACCAAGCTAGACATCGGGACCAGCATGGCTGCGATCAAGCCCGGGTCGCTCGTGCTGAAGTAGGCCCCGGCGGCGTGCGCTCGAGCTGACGCCGCGCGGCTGGAAGGTCGCCGACGCGCTGCACCGTCATCTTCCGAATGACTACGACGAGGCCATCGGCATCCTCGTCGCCTCGCTCGGCCCGAAGCTCGAGGGCACCGACGGCTTCGGCATGGCGCCGTTCCTCTACCTGCCGCACGTCTTCTACGTCGCGCAGTACGGCCTCGATCACTTCGAGGCGTCGATGCACGCGCAGTACGAGTTGACGCAGCGGTTCTCCGCGGAGTTCAGCATCCGGTCGTTCATGGAGCGGTATCCGGAGGAGACGCTGGCGCGGCTGGAGGTCTGGGCGCGCGATCCGAGCCCGCACGTACGCCGGCTGGTCTCCGAAGGGACACGGCCGCGGCTGCCGTGGGCACCTCGGCTACGCCGATTCCAGGAGGATCCTCGCCCAGTGCTCCACCTGCTCGAGCTGCTCAAGGACGATCCGGAGCCGTACGTGCGGCGCTCCGTGGCGAACAACCTCAACGACATCGGGAAGGACCACCCCGATGTGCTCGTTGAGACGGCGCGCCGGTGGCTCGAGGACGCTTCCGAAGAACGACAGTGGCTCGTCCGTCACGCGCTGCGGTCGGCCGTGAAGCGCGCGGAGCCGGGTGCGCTCGACGTGCTCGGCTACGGGTCGGATGCTGCGGTGAAGATCGGGAACGTGCGTCTGACACCGAAACGCCCCGTCACCGGTGGCTCGGTCAATGTCGCTTTCGAGATTACCAACGCGGCTTCCCGGCATCAGCGCGTGCTGGTTGACCTGCGCGTTCACTTCGTGAAGGCGAACGGCAGCGCGAGCCCCAAAGTCTTCAAGCTGAGCACCCTCGACCTCGCGCCCGGCGAGACCGCCGCACTGAAGAAGACGATCACCCTCGAGAACCTGACGACGCGAAAACACTATCCCGGTACGCACCGCGTCGAAGTCGTCATCAACGGGCGCACACACCCGCTGGCGCGGTTCGAGTTACGGGCCGCGCGATCACTCTGACACCTCAGCCGAACAGCAGCCGCACCGTCCACACCGCGATGATCATGGCCGCGAAGTCGGCCGTCAGCCCGGCGCCGATCGCGTGCCGCGTCTTGCGGATGTTGATTGCACCGAAGTACACGGCGATCACGTAGAACGTCGTCTCGGTCGACCCGAACATCACCGCAACCATCTTCACGAGGATCGAGTCCTCGCCGTACTGGTTGATCATGTCCACGACGAGTCCCGCCGAACCGGATCCGGTCAGCGGCCGAATGATCGCCATGGGCAACACTTCCGGCGGGAACCCGATCAACGAAAGCACGGGATCGAGCGCGCGTGTGAGGGCATCCATGGCACCGCTCGCGCGGAACATGCCGATCGCGAACAGGATCGCGACGAGGTACGGGATGATGCGGACCGCGACGTTGAACCCTTCCTTCGCGCCGACCACGAAGCTCTCGTAGACCGGGACCTTCTTGTACAGGCCGTAGAGCGGGAAGCCGACGACAATGACCGGGATGACGAAGAAGGACAGCAGGCCGATGACGTTGCGCAGGGTTTCCATGATCGCCTCACCCTCCCTGCGCCGTGGCCGCCGACGGTGCGTCCGGCGGTGGCAGGCGGTTCGGGTCGGAGGCGCGGATCTTCGGCAGCCGGCCGTACAACTTCGTCGCGGCGATCGCGATCACGAGCGACAGCCCCGTCGTGATGATGATCGCGAAGATGAGCTGGTTGATCTGCAGGCCCATCAACGCGAGCAGCAGCAACGGCGGCACGAGCTGCACACTTGCCGTGTTGATGGCCAGCAGCATGACCATCGGGTTCGTCGCCGTGTCGTCCGTCGGGTTCAGCGTCTGCAGCTCCTCCATCGCCTTGATGCCGAACGGCGTTGCGGCATTGCCCAGACCGAACACGTTGGCCGTGAGGTTGAGCGCGATCATGCCGAGCGCGGGGTGGTCGTCGGGCACCTCGGGGAAGAGCGGCCGCAGCACGGGCCGTACGACGCGGACCAGCGCCTGGATCACGCCCGCTTCCTCGGCGATCTTCAGCAGCCCGAGGAACAGCGCGAGCACGCCGATCAGACCGAGCGCGATCTCCGCCGCCGTCTCCGCGAAGTCGAGCGCAGCGGCCGCGATGGCGTTCAGCTTCACGAACCGCACACGCTCGAATACGATGCCCGCCTGGGCGACGGTTTGTCCGGCCGCGGGCCCGAAGCCGGCCAGCACGCCCTGCAGCTCGCCGTCTCGTGACCGCGAGACGCCGGCGATCGTCGCGAGCGGCTGCGGCAGCGACGCGCCCGCCGCGAAACGCAGCTGCACGCCCTCCTGCGTCTGTACCAACGTGCCGTTCCACGTCGCCGTCGCCGGCGGCGCCGTGCCGTAGAAACGCGCGTACTCCGCCGGATCCACGCGGATCTCGACGGGCACGCGCCGGGCGTCCGGGTCGTACCCGTCGGGCAACGCCAGCGCGATGGCCAGCGGTTGATCGTTGCGGTACCGGTCGACCGAGATGTCGCGGATGTCGTGGCCGAGCGCGAAGGCGAAGCTCGAGATGATCAGGCCGGCCCAGATGTAGTTCAGCATGGAGTATCCCTCTCACGAGGAACGCGGTCGGGAACGCGGTTGCGCACGGTAGGGTCGGCGTGGGCGGCCGGGCAAGCGTGGCTTTCTGTCGCCCGCCGCGGGCCGCTGGTAGGTTGGCGGTCGCGGGCGTTCTGCGTCATCGCTTCAGTGGACCCACCCCGGGGGTGATCATGTTCGCACCGAGGTTTCCGCGCGTCACGAACCTGGCCGTCGGAGCGACGGCCGCGCTGATCCTGGCGACGGCCGTGGCGGGTCAGACCGCTCGGCCGGCCGATGACCCGGAGGTTCAGGGGCAGATCCGCCTGTTCTCCGCCTGGCTCGATGGCCAGATCGCGTACCGCGAGCTGCCTGGGGTGGTCGTCGGCGTCGTGGCGGACCAGGAGCTGGTATGGGCGAAGGGCTTCGGCCTGGCCGACCTCGCGTCGGGCCGGCCGATGACGCCGCAGACGAAGTTCCGGATGGCGTCGCACAGCAAGCTCTTCACGGCCACGGCGATCATGCAGCTGCGAGAGCAGGGCAGGCTCCGTCTCGACGACCCGGTGTCCGACCATCTGCCGTGGTTCGCCTTCAAGCCGGCCGCGCCCGACGATCCGCCGATCACGATCGAGCACCTGCTCACGCACAGCTCCGGTCTCCCACGGGAGGCGTCATCGCACTGGACGACGTGGGAGTTTCCCACGGAGGAGGAGCTTAGAAACCTGCTTCCGGAGAGGCAGGCCGCGTTTTCGCCGGAGGTCCGCTGGAAGTACTCCAACCTGGCCTACACGATCGCGGGCATGGTCATCGAGGCCGTGACCGGGCAGTCGTGGGCCGAGTACCTCCAGGCCAACATCTTCGACCCGCTCCGAATGAGCGCCTCCAGTGTCGATGCGGACGTCGAGGGTCTCGCGACCGGGTACGGGAGCCGGGAGCGCGATGGCTCACGCGAGCCCAGACCGTTCGTGGACGCGCGTAGCATGGCCGCGGCGACCGGGCTCACCTCGACCGTCGGCGACATGGCGAAGTTCGTGTCCGCCCAGTTCCGCAAGGGTCCACGCGGCGGCGACCACATCCTGAGCACCGCGTCGCTGCGTGAGATGCACCGGGTGCGGATGCTGGAGACGACGTGGACGAGCGGACAGGGCATCGGCTTCGGTGT
>JBFJPA010000119.1:0-10794 GCA_041617355.1 Longimicrobiales bacterium | reverse complement strand
GCTTCGCCGACCGGAGCGCACGAAAGGGGACCCCGCAGTCGATGTCGACTGCGGGGTTCTCTGCATCGAGCGAGAGCACCGCTGTGCGATACAGTCTGCGGGAGCGGGCGCCGAAGCTGAGACCGGGGAGTTTGGCGCGGAACGGGCCAGGGATCTGGTCAGGCAGGGTGAGATGCAGAAGACGGAAGAGATCCATCGCCGGCGGGCGACGCGCCGCACGTTCTTGGTCGCACTGTACGAGCGGGTGGACGGCAGCGTGTCCGAATTCGTGAACGGATACGAGATCGCGGCGAGCCTAGGAGTAGACCGGGAGGAGACGGCCAAGGTGATCGCGTATTTCGAGGAAAAAGGCTTTGTCCGAGTGGACGATCACCGGGAGGGCACGCTCCGGCTGACGGCCGCGGGGGTGGACGAGGCGGAGGTCGGCGAGTGAGTCAGACTGCTGGGAACCTTTGGCATGGGTCCTGCCATTGTTAGGGGTGACGGTCGAGCGCTCCTCCAGTGGTCCCCTTGCCACGACTTTGCGCCCGGCCACGCGAAAGGGCAGCCCCCCGCCCGGGGAGCTGCCCTTTTCTCCTGCCCGGGAACCCGGCGCATGGAGGGCCAGTAGAACCGTTTGCCGAGCGCAACCGCGAGGACTGCCCGACGGAGAACGGTTGACCGTTCGGTCGAGCGTGGATCCAGACCCCGGACGACAGAGATGAGTGGACGTGCTATGAGCTGTCAGGAATTCCGTTCGCTCCATGCGGATTACGCGGATGGCGTGCTGGCGGAGCCCGCGGCGTCGCATTACCGGGCACACGTCGAATCGTGTGCGGACTGTGCGCGCTACGACCGCATTGTCCGCGAGAGCCTGACTCTCCTGACGACCCTGCCGAGCGTTTCGCCGTCGCCGGACTTTCACGAGCGCCTCCAGCACCGACTGCTGCACCTGCAGGATGAGATGGCGCGGCACGACCGGTTTGCGGGCTCGGGCGCGCTCGCGTCGCTCGCGATTGCGGCGGCGATCGCCCTGGTTGCGTGGGGGCCGTTGCTGGTCGGCGGCTCGTCGTTCGAAACGGAGCGAGTGGCGGTGGTGGACGCGGCGGCCGAGCAGATTGCCGACCAGGATGAAACACCGATGGGCTGGTTTGCGTCGGCCCCGGGCATGCCGGTGCTGGATGGAGCGCCGAGCATGAGCGCGGCGTTTCCCGGGCCGTATTCGCCACTGATCGTGGAAGAGCCTGTGACGGGCGCCTCGCGGCGCGCGGCGCGGGCCATGTTTGCAGCGTACTTCCCGGCCGTCGAATAATCGCGCATGGCACCGCGTTCGCGG
This sequence comes from Longimicrobiales bacterium, assembly GCA_041617355.1. Taxonomy (GTDB): domain Bacteria; phylum Gemmatimonadota; class Gemmatimonadetes; order Longimicrobiales; family RSA9; genus JBFJPA01. The sequence goes on along the minus strand of JBFJPA010000119.1, from coordinate 9,479 downwards.
CGCGGGTCGGGCACACAGAAGGGCGGCATCTTCCTGCTCGAAGGGGACGAAGAGTTCCTGAAGGAAGAGGCCGCCCTCGCGCTCATCGAAGAACACATTGATCCGGCCACGCGCGATTTCAATCTGGACCAGCTGCGTGGTACCGACCTGGATCCCGAAACCCTGCTCTCAATCTGTCACACGCCGCCGATGATGGCGGAATGGCGCGTGGTCGTGGTGCGGGATGCGCAGGGGCTCGCGGCGAACGCGCGGACGCGATCGGCTGTGGAAGGCCTGTTGAACGCGAAGCTGCCGGGGCTGGCCGTCCTGCTGCTCGCGCAGCTGCCGGAGCGCGGCCGCGCGAAGTTCTGGGACACGGTCGCGAAACGGGCCGCGGTGCTGCGGTTCCCCCAGCCGTCCGTGGAGGAGGCGCCGGACTGGCTGATCGGTCGGGCGGCTGAGCAGGATGTGACGCTGGAACCGGCCGCGGCGCGCGCACTCGTCGCAGCGATCGGCACGGAGCTGGGCGTGCTCTGCCGTGAGCTGGACAAGCTGCGCGACTACGTCGGCGACCGGGCACGGGTTCAGCGCCGGGATGTCGAGGCCGTCGTGGGCCACGTGCCGCGCGTGAACCGCTGGGACTGGATCGACACGGTCGGTTCGGGAAAGTTGGAGGAAGCCCGGCGCGAGTTGGGTGCGCTGCTCGACGCGGGCGAGAACGGTGTTGGTCTCGTCATCGGGCTGGGCACGCACTTCCTCCGGCTCGGCATCGCCGCCGCCGGCGGCGACCGCGCGCTCGCCGACGCCCTGCCGCCTCACCAGCGCTGGCTGGCCAAACGCGTCGCCCGCCAGGCAAGGGCCTGGTCGCGCGATGCACTCGATGCCGTGCTCGCCGACTTGCTGCGGGCGGACCGTCTCTTGAAATCCGCGCCGTTGACCGATCGCCAGATCCTCGAAGAGCTCTTGCTGCGCATGCGCGGCGTACGCGAGCGGGCGGCGTGAGCGCACCTGCCGCTGCCGCGCTCGTCGCACTGGCGCTTTCCGCGACCGCGGCGTTCGCACAGGATCCTGCACTCCGCGAAATCGAGCAGCTCGCGGCCAGCGGACGTCTCACCGAGGCACGCGCGAGTCTCGAGCGCTGGACCCGAGACCACCCGGAATCCGCGGCCGGCATCGCCAACGACGTGCGCGCACACGCGCTCATTCTCACGGCCCGCATGGCCGTCGACCCCAACGCGGCTCGCGCCAGCTACCAGGCGGTCGCACTCGGCTACCCGACCACATCGTTCGCCGCCGAAGCACTGCTCCGCATCGGACAGGGCCTCGTCGCAGCCGCCGAGATTGGCGATCGTCAGGCGGCGACTCGCGCCGTCGGCACTCTCGAACGCCTCGCCTCCGACTACCCCGGCAGCCCGTTCCGTCCCGCGGGCCTGCTCTGGCTCGTACGCGCCCACGTGCTCGCCGGTCGTACGGATCGCGCCTGCAACGTCACACGCGATGCGCTCGAGGTGGGTCTCGACGACACCGACATCGCAGACATGCTGCGCGTCGAATTCAGTGCCCACAGTTGCCCCGGCCGTCCGCCCGGTCGTTGATCACAACTGCACGCGTCTGACTCGACGCGGCGACCGCTGGCATTCCGCCGCGCTCGACGATTATCTTCACTCACATCATGACGGCCCCGCGCGCGGCTCCACGACACCTCTACCTCGACTGGGTCGAAACCCAGATCGAGGACTACAAAGCGACGCTCACCCGCGACGAGCTGCTCGACATCGCGGAAGAAGCCGTCGCCCGCATCCGCAACGACCCTGACGGCCAACTCGCCCTCACGGAGCTCCTGCTCTGTGACGCGGTCGACGGTATCCTCTTCGAACGAATGGGTCTGCCCGACTTCCGCACGTGGCGCCGTACGTGTCAAAAGGACACGGAGAGCCGTCCCACGCAAAGGACGGACTCCCCCTTCCGCGCCGCCAGCTGACATTCTGTAAAACTTTTAAAATAAACAACTTGTATGATTGTGCCGCGGTGTGGCACGAAGCGTGCCCCGGGCGGCGTGCGCGTGATGCATGATGCGCCGCGCGAGACATTGGAGGGGTGGTGGACGCATGAAGAAGGAAAACGGCTCAGGGACGTCGCGGGAGGCGCCCGGCATTGTGATTCGGCTGGCGCCGAGTCCGCCGGTTCAGCCGACGGTGACGGCGTTCATCTGGGGTGGCAAGACGCGGCCGGTGCCTTCACTGCCGTACGGACGACGGTCAGCCGCCTGACGAAGCGAGAACGGGAGGAAACGCCGGCATCGTATCGGGTGCCGGCGTTTTTTTTGCGGGTCGCGCAGGGCCGGAGTAACCTCCTGCTATGAACGAGCCGGGACGGGTGGCGGTGATCGGTGCGGGGCCGGCGGGTCTGGCGGCAGCCCATGCGCTGGCGGGCGCGGGCAGGCGCGTCGTTCTGTACGAAGAGCGGGACGTGCCGGGCGGCCGACTGCGGACGGACGTGCTGGACGGCGCGTCGGCGGACGTGGCCGTGCAGATGTTGAGCTCGACGTATCACGGCCTGCTGGGCATGGCGGGGAGTCTGGGCGCGAGTGGGGGCATCGTGCGGACGGCGGGCCGGGACGCGATCTGGCGGAAAGGCCGGCCGCACACGATCGCGTTCGGGTCGGTTTCGAGCATGATCGTGTCGTCGGCGCTACCGAGCGGATTGAAGCTGCGGATGGCGGCGCGGTATCTGCCGTTTCTGGCGCGTGCAGCGAAGCGTCTCGATGCGAACGACCCCGCGGGCACCGGCGGTGCGGACCTGGATGATGCGTCGATCGCGGCGTGGGGTGTCGAGCATCTGGGCGAAGATTTCGTCGAGCTGTTGGCCTATCCGCTGCTGGGCGCGTATTTCGGCGCAACTCCGGAGCAGACGAGCGCGGCGCTCTACCATGCGTTGGCGCGGGTCGGGCTGGACGTCCAGCTGCTCGCCGTGCGTGGTGGCGTGGGTGAGCTGGCGGAGGCGATCGTCGGTGGGCTTCGCCAGCGCGGCGTCGAGATGCGACCCGGCACACGGGTCCAATCGGTACAGCCCGACGCGGCGGGTGTCACGATCGTCGCGGCGGGTGCCCACGAGCGTTTCGATGGCGTGGTGATCGCGGTGCCGGCGACGAAGCTGACCGGGCTGTATGAGCCGCCGCCACGCACCGCGGCCTGGTTGACGCGCGTCAGGACTGCGCCGACGGCGACGGTGGCGCTATACCTGCGCGAGCGGCTGAAGGTGGACTGGTTCGGTCTCTCGTTCCCGCGCGAGTCGGAGCCCGGCCGCACGCTTGTCGCGCTGTCTGTGCAGTCGAGCAAAGCGGCCGACCTCGTGCCGCCGGATCAGGATGTTCTGGTCGCGTTTCCCGCGCCGGCTATCGCCCATGAGCTTGCCGAAGCGGAGGTGGGCACGGCGGTGGAACGATTGATCCCAGCGATCGAAATGGTGTTTCCGGATTTACGACAGGCGGTCGTCCGCGCTCGCGTGCACCGGTTCAAAGAAGGCTACACGCTCTTCGAGCACGGATTCATCCGCCACGTTCGCGACTTCGACCCGGGCGATCTGCCGACGACGGTGACGTTGGCCGGCGATTATCTGGTCGCGCCGACCGTCGAGGGGGCGGTAATCAGCGGCCAGCGGGCTGCCAGCCTTCTGCTGAAGCGAGCGAAGGCGGCAGATCCCGAATGACGACGGTCTCGACCGCCTTGTCGTGCAGACCCTGTCGATTGCGGTCCCAGAAGATCTGAGCGAACCCGAGCATTCCCGTGGACAGCGAAGCGGCGTAACCGCCGAAACGCTCGAACGCGATCCACCACGACAGTGGCCGTCCGTCGAGGCGAATGACGCGTACGCCGGCCGCGCGTTTTCCGGGCGTCTGCCCGCGCCACACGGTCAGGAATGCCGTGAAGTAGAGGGCGCCCCAGCCGAAGCCGATGCCGAGGTCATCGGCGATGCCGCGCAGGAATCCGAGGAATCCGCTCCCGCTTTCTTCGAGTCGATCGACCTCCCCTTCGAGCTCCTGATTCCGGGCTCGCAGCTCGTCGCGCTGGTCCTCGAGCCGCTGGATGCGGTCGCCGGCCATTGCGATCCGCGCGGCCTCACGGACACGTCCGATCTCGGCGGAATCCCCACGCCCCAGTGCGTCCGCGTACGCGAGCACGGCGGAATCGCCGCTCGGCGCGGCCACGTCACTCGCGGGCACGCCGCCCAGGGCCGAACGCAGGATCTCTCGCGCACCGGGGTCGGTGACTTCATTGAGTAGCTCGGCGACCATGTCTCGACGTGTCGCGTTGTTCTCGTTGCTGGCGAGTCGATCAGCCAGGTTGCGGGCCGAGTTGCGGAGCAATGCCGTATCGCTGGCGGTTGTCAGGGCGATGAAATCGGGAAGCGCGGCGAGGTCGCTCCAGTCGAGCGCGACGGTCGGGGCATCGTCGTCGCGATTCGCCCCGGCCGGCCGGTTCTCCCGGTCGGTGAAATCGCCCCAGACGTTCAGAACGGTGATGACGACGACGGCGGCGGCCAGGAACCGAAGCGAGCCGCGCAGGCCGCGGCGGATGGTGCCGCCTTTGACGGCAGGAGACGATGCTCGCCAGAGCGCGATGCCGGCGGCGAAGGCGAGGAACACGCCGCCGGCGTTGGCCAGAATGGCGACGAGGAAGAGGTCGATCAGCATTGCGAAGGCACGGCGGCCGGGCCGGGCGAGCGGCAGGCCGATCAAATCCGGCGCGACCGTGAAGGAATCGGCGGTGATGGTCAGGCGGGGGTCCGCCGCGGGTGATTTTGCCATGGCGGACGAAGCTAAAGCCACCGCGCCGCGGCGGAAACCGCGGCGCGGTGGATGAGTCAGTCGCGCTTCAGCTCGAGGGTCAGCGACTGGCGTTTGCGCGAGACGCCCAACCGAGCAGGGCCGTCCCCGGGCGTGCGCAGAATCGCCATGCGCAGCGCCTCGACGGTCGCCACGGACTCGCCGTTGACGCCGACGATGACATCGCCCGGCCGCAAGCCGGCCCGCGCAGCCGGCGTGTCGGGCGGCACGCGGGTGACGAGCACGCCTTCGCGCACGCCGAAATACTCCTCCATTCCCGGATCGAGTCGGGTCAGCTCGGCACCGGCGATGGCGCTGCGGCCGAGCATGGTGATCCCGAACGGCGCGAGATCCGTCCGCCACGACAGCACCGAGTCCGGTGTGATGAAGACGGCGCCGGGCCGGTCGCGCAGAGCGGTGAGGATACTGTCACGCCTCAGCTCGAACTGGAACGGCGTGACGCTCAGCCGCATGCGCAGACTGTCCATCTGGACTCGCAACGAGTCGTTCTGGAACCGGAACACGGACATCCGTGCGGAGTCACCACGGAACAGCACGGAGTCACCGAACATGAACGTCCATGCCGAGTCGCCGCGGGCGCCGCGGAGGCGCATGACGCCGCGCTCGACGAACACATCGGGCAGCCGCAGCGAGTCGATGCTGGCGGCCGCGGAGTCGACGAAGACGCGAACGAGCGAGCGAATCGAGTCGCCGTCGAAACGGAGCAGGCCGGCACTGGGGCCGAGCCCGACGTAGTCGGCCGGCGGCCTGGCCGCGACCACGGTCAACTCGCGCGTGCGACCGGCCCGGCGCAGCTCGACTTTCACTTCGTCGCCCGGTGAAAGCGCGGTTCCGAGCGAGCCGATGAAATCGGGCGTCGCGCCGATGCCGTTGATGCTGAGGATCGTGTCGCCGACCTGGACTCCAGCCCGCTCCGCCGGCGAGGCACTGACGACGTCGCGGACGACGACACCGGTCGCGACGGCGCGTTCGGTTCGGGTGACCGGCTCATAGGAGAAACCGAGCCACGCGCGTCGCTCCGGCTGGACCAGAAGCGCGCGCTGTGCCGAGGCCTCGAGTGGTGCCAGCAGCGGGAGCAGCAGCGCCGCGAGCAGGACGTAACCGTTGCGCATCGAGAGTCTCCTTCTTTTCTGCAACCGGCGAAGCGGCCGGCAGGTTTTCTTCTTGCACATCAGAACCAGCTGCCACCGGTTGTCGCCGCGATCTGGCGCAGGGCGGCTTCGCGCTGAGCGATCGCCGTGATGTGATAGCCGTTCAGCACGGGATCGGCCGGCGCCCGGTCGAGTGCGGCACGCGTGATGGCGGCAATGCCCTCCAACGCGGCGACGCGAGCGATCGGGTCACCGACATCGTTCGGGCCGAGCTCGGTCAGACGGGTCAGCGCGCTGAGGTACAGCGCCTCGGCCTCGCCGAGCAGGAGCACCGCTTCATCGTGGGTCTGCGGCAGGCGACCCGTCAGCAAGGCGACCGCCAGCGGGTTGTCGGCCAGCGCGGGATCCACGCTCCGGACCGGCCGCGTGAGACCGGGCGCGGGCCGGACGTCGCCGCCTTCGAGCCGGGCGGGCGCCGCGACCCGTGGCGATTGCTGTGTAATGGACGGACCCGTGACCGGTCCGGGACCGAGCGCGGTCCGCTCATCGGAGGCCGGCAAACGCTGCCCGGTCCAAATGGCGCCCGTGAATCCGCCGAACACGAAGATGGCCACGGCCGCGGCGGCGCGGAGCAGCGAGAGCTGCCATGCGATGCGCTGCCTGGGATGCCGGAGCAATCCCTCGGCGGCGAGGCGCGTTTCGATCGCGGGCCATTCCTCGGCGGGCGGCTCGAGGGCAGGCAGCGCCTGCAGCGCGGCGAGGTCGGCGCGCATGTCCTCCAGCGTGCGCCGGCATTCGACGCAGGCATCGAGGTGGGCTCGTTCCGCCGCGTCGGGCGCTTCGTCGACGAGCCGCGCGATGGTTTCGAGACTCAAGTGAGGCATGCTTCCTCTCCGTTCGGCAGCGAGCGGGGCTGCAGCAGTTTGCGCATGCGGGCCCGCGCCTTGAACAACTGGCTCTTCGAGGTTCCGGGCGTCACGCCCAGGAACGTGCCGATCTCCTCGTGCGTGTAGCCTTCGATGTCGTGCAACACGAGGACCTGTCGCATTCCGTCCGGCAGGGACGCGAGCGCCCGCTCGAGCGTAACGCGCAACACCGTCCGGTCCGGCGGCGCCGTGTCGGGCACGGCGATCGGGAGATCGACTTCGTCCTTGGTGCGCCGTTGCCGCCAGCGGCGACCGTGCAGCGCGCTGTTCACCGCAATGCGGTGGATCCAGGTCGAGAACCGTGCGTCGCCGCGGAAAGACGGCAATGCGCGAATCGCGCGGACCCACGCCTCCTGCGCCCAGTCCTCGGCGAGCGCGTCATCACCGGCCAGGCGGCGCACGACCGCATACACGCGCGGCGCGTACCGGCGATACAGTTCGCGGATGGCCTCGCCGTCTCCGTTCCGCGCGCGTTCGATGAATTCGTTCTCGTTCATTCGCCGTCAGCGGGTCCGACCAGTCAGATCCCGGCCCGGGCCATCAGGGTTGCCCGTGTGCGTCGTGCTCGTCCACGCGCCAGGGGGCGATGCGGTTCCTTTCGCCGTACCCGGCGCATCGGCATCTTGCCGCACGCCGCCGGGGGCGGCGGCCAATTCACGAACGAAAACCACGCACGGGGCATGGCGGCGTTGTTCGGAGCGACCCATCTCGACTGCACCTATTGTGGTCGAACCTACGAAAGTGAGCGGCTGCACAAGCTGTCGGAGTGCTGTCAGCGGCCGTTGTACGCACGGTACGACCTGGCTCGGATCCGGGGCCAGTTCCAGCTCGACTCCCTCGTCGGCAGGGCACCGACGTTGTGGCGCTACGCGGAGGTCCTGCCCGTCCGGGATCCCGCGTATCAACTGACGCTGGGCGAGGGCTTTACGCCCCTGTTGCCGGCGCCTCGGTTGGCGACGCGGTTGGGCGTCCGCAAGCTCTGGATCAAGGACGAGGGGCAGAACCCGACGGGCAGCTTCAAGGCGCGGGGTCTGGCGCTGGCCGTGGCGCGGGCCTGGGAACTGGGTGTCCGCGAGCTGGCGATCCCGAGCGCGGGCAATGCGGGATCGGCGATGGCCGCGTACGCGGCGGCCGCCGGCCTGCCGGCCCACGTCGTCGTGCCCGCGGATACGCCGAAGCCGATCCTCGAGGAGACGCGCGCATTGGGCGCCGACCTGCAGTTGATCGAGGGACTGATTACGGACGCAGGGGCGCGCGTCGCCGAGGGCGCAGCCGCCTACGGCTGGTTCGACCTGTCCACCCTCAAGGAGCCCTATCGGGTGGAAGGCAAGAAGACGATGGGCTACGAGCTGGTCGAGCAGCTTGGCGGCCGTTTGCCGGACGCGATCCTCTACCCGACGGGCGGAGGCACGGGCCTGGTGGGCATGTGGAAGGCGTTCGATGAGATGGAAAGCCTCGGCTGGATCGGTTCGGACCGGCCGCGCATGATTTCTGTGCAGGCGGCGGGCTGCGCGCCGATCGTTCGCGCATTCGAGTCCGGCGTGGAACACGCCGAGCCGTGGCAGGACGCGTGGACCTACGCATCCGGGCTGCGGGTCCCGCGGGCTGTCGGTGACTTCCTGATCCTGCGCGCCGTCCGCGAGTCCGGCGGAACCGCCATTGCCGTAACGGACGAGGCGATGGCCGAGGCGGTCCGCCTGCTCGGTGCGTACACCGGCGTGTTCGCGGCGCCCGAAGGCGGCGCCGTAGCAGCCGCGATCCCCATGCTGCTGGAGCGCGGTGCGCTCCGCCCGGATGACGAGGTCGTCCTGTTCAACACCGGGAGCGGCCTCAAGTACGTTGCACCCTGAACGACCGTCGCCATTGTCGATGCGCTCTTCGAATCGTTCTCGCGTCCGCTCGGTGCTTCCCTGGCTGGGCCTGCTCCTGCTCATCGCCGCCGTCAGCGTGGTCATCTGGTTCGGTCCGGTCGGCCGTGGAGCGTCCTGGCTCGAGCTGTTGGTCTACGACGGAACCGGGCGGGCGGGCGAGCGCGTGAGCCTCGGATTCCTGTCCAATGACCCGCTCGGCCCCGGTACCCCGCGCGTGCCGCTGGTGCTGGCGCTGCGGAATACCGGGCCGTCGCCGTTGCGCGCCCGGTCGGTCTCCCTCTCGCTGCCGGCGTGGCTTCGCCTCGAACGTGACGATGGGACGCCGTTTCCCGGCGAGACCGAGGGTGGCAACCCGCTTCGCCTGTACCGGTTCGAGTTCGATCCGGTCCGACTCGAGCCGGACCGGCCCGCCACGGTGATGCCGGGAGGCCGTGGCCTTTGGGTTCGGCCCTTCGTCTCGCCTTGGCGCTGCTCTCTCCAGGATGGTTTGCCGACGTTCTGGCCGGCGCCCGCGCTCGCGCCCGAGCTACTTGCCGACGCGACCGTCTTCTGGACGGTCGAGGAGGCCGGCGCCGCGCGGCGCGCGACGGGCACGTTCGTGCTGGCCCTCGACCCGAACCGCTTCGCCGTGCAGCCCGCCCCGGCACTGCCAGACTAACCGCCGCGGCCCATTCCCGGCGATGTCGCGTTGCCGGACCTGACCGCGCTCGACCAGGCGGAGCGACGCATCGTCGAGTGCGGGACCATGGTCGAGCCGCTCTCGCTC
>JBFJPA010000118.1:0-10799 GCA_041617355.1 Longimicrobiales bacterium | reverse complement strand
TGCGCGAACAGACCGTGTTCGACAATGCAGAGGATGTGAGCCAGGCCTTCGGCTATCCCGCCCTGATGACCGAGTTCGGCGCCTCGGATGACCTGGCCACGGTGCAGCGGATCGCCGATCTGGCCGACGCCAACATGGTGGGCTGGCAGTACTGGGCCTGGTGGAACGAGGACCCGTGCTGGGCTCCCGATGGTCGGCACCTCGTGTTCACCCGTTCTTCAGCCATTGGCCAACCGGCGGAGCTGTACGTTCTGGACACGATCACCGGCACGCTGCGGCGTCTCGCGTCGGTTGGTGGGCGGATCCGCACGGCGGACTGGTCGCGTTCGATCGCGCCGTCACGCGGCGGCGGCTCCGGTCGGTGACGAATCGGCCCGGCATCGGGTTGACGCGAACGGCGCAGGAAGCTAACGGTAGGAAACGCTCCCCGGCGGGTGCCCCGAGCGACTCGATCCCAGACCGGAGCCCGCACATGAAGCGCATCCTTTCCGTTTGCTGCGCGGTTGCGTCTGCGCTGCTCCTCTCCTGTGGATTCGACGAGACGACCGCGCCGGACGCCGATCCGACGTGGCCCGCCGGCTGGACACGCGGCCCCGACCTGCCTCGCCCGATGCTGCGCTTCGGCGCGGCCGTCTACCGGGGCGAGCTCTTCATTGCGGGGGGTCAGGTCGGCCCGGAGCAAGGCACCCGGGCGGCGTGGCGACTCCGGTCCCTCAACGGCGTGTGGGAGCCCCTGCCGGAACTCCCCGAGCCGAACGCGGGTGGCCGTCTCGTCGTCGCCGCGGACACGCTGTTTCTCGTCGGCGGCGGAAACCCCTCCAACGAGTTTCCGGGCGGCAGCTTGCTCGCGTGGGATCCGATCACGAGCCGTTGGTTGAGGCGGCCGCCGCTGCCGGACGCCCGCACCGGGTTCGCGGCCGTCGTGGTCGGGGGCACGATCTACGTATTCGGTGGGGAGGTGTGGCGCCCGAACGAGCACACGCCGACGGTGCCCGGGGACACACTGCTGGAATACGATGTCGCGCGCGGCGAATGGCGTTACACGATCGCGCTGCCGACGCCGCGCATCCACGTCGCCGGCGCAAACCTCGGCGGCGAGGTCTACGTGATTGGGGGCACGCCTCTGTACGGAAACCCGCCGCCGCCCTTCGTCGATCAGATGGAGGTCCTTGATCCGCAGGGTCGCCGCTGGAAAAACGCGCGATCGGACCGGTATCCCGGCGTCGGTGTGGCGGCCGCCGTCGTGGACGGTCGGCTGCATGTATTCGGCGGCACGAATCTGTTCGATGTGGGCACAGCGTTCTATCACCGCTACTACGATTCGGAGCGGGGCGCATGGGTACGCATGGAGCCCATGGGCCGGCGCCGAGTCCACGCGACGGCGGTCCCGTTCGACGGTCACATCGTCGTGATGGGCGGCATCTCGGATGAAGACCGAGTCGTCGTTCACGTGGACGCCTTCGCGACGTCGGCCGTTCGCTGAGGTCGAGACTGCATGTATCTGCCGCGCAGCTTTCGGGTCGAGGATCTCGACCAGCTGCACCGCCACATTGAGCAGTACAGTTTTGGCACGCTCTTCTCCCGGACGCCGGACGGGCCGTTCGCGACGCACTTGCCGTTTCTGCTCGATCCGACGCGTGGCCCGGCCGGGACCTTGATGGGGCATATGGCGCGCGCCAACGCACACTGGCGCGGCTTCTCACCTGACGACGAGGTGCTCGTCACGTTCCTCGGCCCGCACGCCTACATTTCGCCCTCGTGGTACGCGAGCCCGGCCGCCGTGCCGACGTGGAACTACGCCGCCGTGCACGTCTGGGGAGTCGCGCGTCTCATCGAAGATCTGGATGCACTTCGAGAGCACGTGCTGCAGATGGTCGATGCGCACGAGCGACGTCTGGACCCTTCCTGGGATCCGGCGGCGGCTGGCGACATCATCGACATCGAGTTGCGGGCCATCATCGGATTCGAGATTCCGATTGCCCGTATCGAGGGCAAGTACAAATTCAATCAGAACCGCTCGCGCGAAGACCAGGAAGGCGTTATTGCGGCGCTATCGCGCGGGACCGACACGCAGCTGCGGGCCGTGGTCGAGATCATGCGCGGCAACCTGAAGCCGCGGCGATCCGACTGAGCCACGTCCGAGGACCCCACGCCGCACGGTGCAGGTCGCGACCAACGGAGTACTCACCGCCCGGGCCGATTTCACTCACAGCCGAGGAAGCGCAACGTGCCGATCACGCCGCCACCCACACTGATCCGCCACATGCGCGATGGCCGTTGCGTGTTGTTCGCGGGTGCCGGCCTGTCGGCTGCAGCCGGGTTGCCCACGTGGACGCAGCTGCTCAAGGAGATCATTGCGGAAGTCCGCGCCGAGGCACCCGACCCGACAGGTCATGAGGAGTTGGACCGGCTGCTCGCGGCCGGCAAACAGCTCGAGGTCGCGGACCACTGCAAGGAAAAACTCGGCGCGACCCGGTACAGCCGAATCCTGTCCGATCGGCTGCGCGGTGATACGGTCGCGCTGCCCGCCGTCCACCGTGCAGCGGCATCGCTTCCATTCGCGGCCGTCGTGACGACGAACTACGACAAGCTGCTCGAGCGCGCCTTCGCGGAAGCGCGAGGCGGCTTGCCGAAGGTACCGACGCACGCCGACATCGGTGCACTCGGTCCGCTTCTCTTCGATGAAGCGTTTTTCGTGTTGAAGGCGCACGGCGAGATCGATCGGCCCGAAACGCTGGTGCTGACGGCGGCCGACTACCGCAGGATCATCCACGCGAACCCGGCATTCGACTCGCTGTTTTCCGCTCTGCTCATGACGAAGGCCATCCTCTTCCTCGGATACTCCCTGTCTGACCCGGACTTTCGACTGCTGCTGGACCGCCAGTTCACGGCGTTCGAAGGACAGGTGCCGGAACGCTACGCGGTGATGGCGGGCGTCGGACCGGTCGAGCGCGACCTGCTGTTCCGGGGAGCCGGCATCCGCGTGCTGCCGTATCCCGAAGGCCAGCACGAGGAGCTCGTGGCCTTCCTCGAGGCGCTGAATGTCGCACTCGACACGAAGCCGGTGCCCGCGCCGGCGCCGGCGGCCCGGCGCAGTCGCAGCCGCAGCCGATCCGCGGGACTGCGTGAGCTGCCGCCACCGGAGGCGGAGCTGACCCTGCGACTTGCGGAGACGTCCGTGCATGCGACGTTGCGCGTGGAGGGCGAACCGGTTTCGTGGAACAGTCCGCCAGTCGATTGGGCGGAGCTCACGCAAGCGATCCAGCCAGCCATGAGCGAGTGGCTGCCGCCGCGCGAAGCGTGTCTCGACCTGGGTCCTCACCTCGCCCGGTACCTGCCCGTCGAAGCCATTCGCGCGGTTGCCGAGGATACGCTGATTCGGCTCAAGCTCGCACCCGAGGTCGAGAAGCTGCCGTGGGAGCTTGCGCGTGTGGCAGACATGCCGTTCGCGCTCCGCCATCCGATCGCACGAGGGCCTGCGGCGATGGCGGACAGCGCACGCGGGCAGCCGTCGCTGCGACCGCCGTTCCGGGTGCTCGTCATTGGCGATCCGACCGAGTCGGTTCCGCTTCCGGGTGCACGGGCGGAAGCCCTCGAGATCGGGGAGCTGTATCGCGGCGTTCCGGGAGTCCAGTGCACGACGCTGATCGGAGAGCAGGCGACGTTCGACGCGGCCGTTGCGGCGCTGCAGGACGGTCACGACATCATCCACTTTGCCGGACACGCGTGGTTCGGGCCGCAGGAATCGTATCTCGTGCTGGACCGAACGGACACGATCGTGAGGGCCGGCGACGTGCGCTGGCTGCTGGGCCGCCGGCCGCCGGCGATTCTCGTGCTGAACTCACACTACACGGCGTTCGTGCCGCCCGGTGCACACGCCAAGGAGAGCGACGAGCTGCCGCACGCCGACGCCGCGGTCAAGCCGATCCTGGGTGGCCACGGCGGATTCACGCAGACGGCGTGGGCGACCGGGGTCGGCACGTTCATCGGTTGCTTCGGCTCGCCTGGCGACCAGCCCGCACGAGTGCTGGCGGTCACATTGCACCGCGAGTTGATCGCGGGCGCGCCGATCGCGACGGCGTTGCTCCGCGCACGGCGCGCGCTCTGGACGGCGAGCGACACCGATGCGACCGCGTTGCTCTATGCGTTGAGCGGCGCACCCGATTACCGCCTCGGATGACGGCCGGCTCGACCCGTGCCGCACCGCCGGTCCGATTGCACGGCCTGCTCGCGACGAAGGCGCCCGTCGTTTGTGTGTTGCGGCGCGGGCCCACCGACTGGGCGCACGTTGCACGCTGGGACATCGAGCGGGGTACGGTCGAACATGGCGCTTGGCTCCACGCCCGCATCTTCCCGCACCGCTGCGCGATCTCGCCCGACGGCAAGGTACTGGCCGCCTTCATCTGTCAGGGCAGTCGACAAGTCCCCTGGAATACCTATTGTTCGCTTTCGAAGGTGCCTTGGTTGTATGCTCTGGCTGCATGGGAAACGGCCGGAACCTGGACGACCGGCGCGCACTTCAACGATCGCCGCCGCCTGCTCCTCGCGGGAGCGTTGTGTAGCCCTGAGCCGTTCCACGGGACGTTCGGCGGACAGGTTGTCGTCCAGCCAGTGGACACGCACTGGGTCCGTTCGCGATTCTATCGGGAATTGAACACAGGCTGGCGCGAGGTCGCGGCATCAGAGCCGTGGGTGAATGCGATTCCGGCACCGGTCGCCGCGATCCCCGAGGCCGTCGTGCTGGCCCGGCCGTCGAAACCCGGCTCGCGACATTGGCTCGTCGCCGTCAGCCTGTGGGAACACCAGCGCGAGTACTACCTGGTCGCGCGCAACGAAGTGACGCCGCTGCTGAACGTGGCATGGGCCGAGTGGCACCCGGTCAAACGCGGAGCGCTCTTGCTGGCTACGCGGAAGGGCCTGCTCCGCGTGTCCGACACGGCCGGCCGCGTGAGTTGGGAATACGACATGAACGATGCAGAACCGGCGCCGGTTCGGGCGCCGGCGTGGGCACGCTCCTGGTGAGTTCCGACTTCATGACACGAGACCCGACGTCACAGGGCCACGGTGAAACCGCCATCACGGTACATGTCCGCGTGGACTGCACGCCGGACGAGGCGTTCGCCTTCCTGTCGAATTACGAGAACGATCCCAGTTGGCGCACGGGCGTGGAGACCATGCGCCACGAGCCGGCCGGGCCGGCGGCCGTCGGGACCCGGACGTTCCAGGTGATCCACTTCCTCGGCCGTATCTTCGAGATCGAGGCGGAAGTGACGGAGATCGTGCCCGGTGAACGGATCGTATTCCGCACCATGCGCGATCCCCTGGAGGCGTCGGGATACCGCGCCGTCGCGGGAGACGGCGGAGCCACGCGCGTGACCTACCACGTCGAGGCGCGATTGACGGGGTTGATGCAGGCGTTTTCGCCGCTCGTCATGTGGGCCTATCGACGTCGAACCCGCCAGGATCTGCAGCGGCTCCGAACGATTCTCGAGTCCGCGAGCCGACAAGGCCCCTGAGCGAGACGCGCGCGTCCCGCTCGCCGGCGATGTCCGCGTTCGATCGTCGATGATGTCCGACCGACGACAGAGCTCCGACCCGTCGCGCGAAAGGGAATGCGACGCGTCCCCAGACGGCTTGTCCCGTTTCCGCGTGAGGCGTCTCTTGCGAAACGGAAGGGAAGCAGGCCTCAGGCAGGGCGGCAAGGCATGAAACGCGAAACGGATCGTCCAGATCGGATCGGGCCGTATCGGGTGTTGGACGTGCTCGGCAAAGGCGCGATGGACAACGCGCCGCTGCTCACCGAGCTCGCGGCGCTGCTGGAGACGAGTGGTCGTGGCGATGAGGCCGCGCGACTCCACGCACGCGCGGATTCGCTGCGCGCCGCGAGCGGCCGCGATTGAAGGCCAGACGCCCATGCACGACGTGACCATCGCACCGATGCAGGCGGGGCACAGTAGCGTGGTCCTGGCCATCTACGCCGAGGGGATCGCCACGGGCAACGCCACGTTCGAGACGAACGTGCCGGCGTGGGAGGATTGGGATACGGGCCACCTGGAGGCGTGTCGTTTCGTGGCACTCGTCGACGACAGAGTCGCCGGCTGGGCTGCGCTCAGTCCGGTCTCGAAGCGCCGTGTCTATGCGGGAGTCGCCGAGGTCAGCGTATACGTCGCCACGCATGCGCGCGGCCACGGCGTCGGGCTTCGATTGCTACAGACCCTGGTCGAGTGCTCGGAGCGCACCGGCATCTGGACGCTGCAGGCGTCGGTGTTCCCGGAAAACGCGGCCACGCTTCGGCTGCACACCCGGCTCGGCTTTCGTGTGGTCGGCCGCCGTGAACGCATCGCCCGTCACAACGGAACGTGGCGTGACACGCTGCTGCTCGAACGGCGCAGCGAGCGAGTCGGTCTCGGTGCGTGAGGACCTGGCCGCGCATCTGTGCCACGCGCTCGCTGCGCGGTCGGTCGAGTTCGGCCTCGACGCCGAGAAGCTGACGATCGAACCCGTGCTCAACTGGGGCGGCTTCGTGAACCGCTCGTTTCGGGCGGGCGATGGCCGACGGCGGGTTCACGTCAAGATCGCACCACCCAGCGAGCGCGCGCGATTGCGACGGTGGCACGCCCTGCGCGACCGGCTCACGCGTGCGTATCACGCGCCGCCCATGCTCGGCTGGATCGAACTGCCCGAAACGGGAACCGGCGGGCCCATCTTCGAGTGGATCGACGGAGAGACGCCGGATGTGATCGAAGGCGCGCTGCTCCAGGACATGGTCGCCATGCTTCGGCGTTTACACTCCGACGCGGCGCTGGCGTCCATTCTGGCCGAGGACGGCGACCCCGTCCGCACATGCGAGGACGTCTACTTCGAGACATTGCACGAGCGATTCGTCGAAGACCTTGCCGGCATCGAGGCCGCGCCGCCTCCCTTCGTGGACGACGCCCGAATCGCGTGGATGCGGGAGCAGGCCGCTGCTCTGGCCGAGCGCGTACGCCGGCAGCCCGCGTTCGCCGAGCCCGCCGATGCACCGTGTCACGGCGACCTGTGGGCGAACAACGTTCTCCTGCACGAGGGACGCTGGACCTTGCTGGACTGGGATGGCCTGCGCCTCGGGGATCCGGTCCAGGATTGGGCGATGCTGCTGGGACCGTCGCGGACCGACCTGCGACCCATCTCGGCCCGTCCCTGGCGACGATATGCGGGGGAAGCGGCGTCGGAAGAACGGGTGCTGTTCTACGCGCGCGCCACGTTGCTCGACTGGATCATCGATCCGCTGGCCGATTGGGTCGAGGCGGCGCACGAAGGTAGGCACGGCATCTTGATCCGCGCGTCGAACGCGCGGGTCCACGAGAGCGCGCTCGGACTGTATCGCGAACTGTTCGACGAGGGCTGACGTCCGGACGCGTCCGCTCGAACGTTACCGCGCCCGCGGCCACGCAGCGAAGACGGCGACTGCGGTGAGCAGGTAGAGCGCCGGCGCGACGAGCAGGAGGTCCACGCGGATCGGCGCGATGACGCCGCGCGACCACGACCACATGGCTGCTTCGTAGGCAGTGTACGCCAGCCACGGGAGCACACCGAATAGCAGGATGACCCGACCGCCGGCACGGCCGCGGGCCTTCCACCACAGGCGGAAGAACAGGATCGCCGGCACGATCGCCAGGAACGGAAAACCGGCGAACAGGGCGAACGGCGCGAAGATCAACTCCACAGGTCCTCCGTCAGACCCTTTCGACGGCGCCACGCGGCCGTATCATCATGAGAGTCTCGGCAGCGTAGGCGAAAGCCACAACCGGTCCGTGCCGAGCGGCGCAGGCCCGCACCCATCCCGGAGGAAGCCGCCGTGCTCGACGTGATCCGCGATCTGTACGTTTACACGCGCTGGGCGAACGCGCGTATGCTCGAGGCCGTGGCCGACCTGCGGCCCGATGCATTGGGGCACGATGTCGGCGGTAGTTTCCCGACCGTGCGCGATACCCTCTCCCACATGCTCGGCGCCGACTGGATCTGGCTCGAACGCTGGCTCGGCCGCTCGCCCGGTGGCTTTCCGGATCACTGGGAGCTGACGACACTCGACGCGATCCGGTCTCGCTGGTCCGAGCTGGAAGCCGAGCGCGGTACGTTCCTCGATTCGCTCACCGCCGCACGCCTCGAGGCCGACCTGTCCTACCGCAATACGCGGGGTGAAACGTTTTCGGCGCCCCTCCGTGACCTCTTGCTCCACGTCGTCAACCATGGCACGTACCACCGTGGCCAGGTCGTCAATCAGCTGCGACAGTTGGGACGACCCGGCGTCAGCACAGACCTCGTCGTTTACCAGCGCGAGCGACGCTCCTGATCGCTCGTCCGAAGCCGAGCACACCGACGCCCGGAGGACGCCCATGCGGTATTCGGCTGGTCTCACCGTCCTCGTCCTGATCTGCGCCATCCTTCCGGCCACCCGCGCGTCCGCACAGGAGGCCGACATGGGAGGCATCGGCCGCCTCTACCAGGAGTGGGGCGCTGCCACGGCAGCGCGCGGCGCCGAAGGGTACGCCGCCTTCTTCGTCGAGGACGCCGTTCTCCTGCCACCGGACGGTCCCGCCGTCTTCGGCCGCGCCGCCATCCGCGACTGGATGCAGTCCATGATGGACCGCTACACGTCCACGACCACCGGATTCCGGCAGGAGGAGATGCGGGTTGCTCATGACTGGGTCTTCATTCGCGTCAGCATCACGACACGCCGTACCCCGAAAGGCGGCGGTGCCGCCGAAGAACACGAGTACAAGTACCTCGATGTGGTGAGCCGGCAGTCTGACGGTTCGTGGCGTTTCGTCTATCGGATGTGGAACCGAACGGGCGGCTGAGGTCCTGGCGTTCGGAGGCCGGTCCGGTGGGTGCCGGGTCGAAAACATCTGGTCCAACTTTGCCCGATCGCCTATCCTCCACCCATTATTAAGGTTTCCCATTCGTTTTGGTGCGGGCCCCGGGGCCCGCTGACGCGATGCGTGCCTTCTCGCCCAGGCCCGACCGATCTCGGGAGCGTTCGTGGCGCGACAACCACAAAAACGCCGTTCGTTCTTTGAAGAACTGAAGACGCGCCGCGTCTACCGCGTGGCGGCCGTCTACGTCGTAGTGGCGTGGGCGCTGCTCCAGGGAGCGGACCTGCTGCTGCCGGCGTTTTCCGCGCCGGACTGGGTGTTCCGCGCGCTGGTGTTGGTCACGCTTGCGGGGTTCCCGACCGCCTTGATCCTCGCCTGGATCTTCGATCTCACGCCGGAGGGGTTGGAGCGGACGGGGACGGCTCGGGTGCACGCGAGTCCGCTTCCGAGGCTGCTGCGGCGGACCGCGGTCGGGGGCCTGATCCTGATCGTGCTGGCAGCCTCGAGCGTGGCGGTCTACCGAGCGCTTGGGGTTTCGAGCGAAGTCGATACCAGCCGGGTGATGGTGTTTCCGATGGTAGTGTCCGGGGCCAGCGTGGTCTCGACGGTCGGCGAGGATGTGGCGACGATGATCGGCCATGCGCTGGACGGCACGGGGCCGCTGCGCTGGATCGATGGCTGGCCGTTGCTGGATGCGGAGCGACGGGATGACGTGCGGCGGCTGACGCTGGAAGAGGCGCAGGCACTGGCGTCGTCGCGGAAGTGCGGATTCTTCGTGATGGGGCGCGTGGTGATGCGTGGCGACAGTGCGCAGGTGCTGGTGGAGCTGCGCGACGCGAGGACGGGCGAGGCGGTGGCACGCGGCGAGTCGGTCGGTCGCTCGGAGGATCCGTGGCGGGTGGGCCTTCGCGCCGTCAACAATCTGCTGCCGTTTCTCATACCGACCGCCGTGCCCGACGTGGCGGTGGGCTTCGCGGACCGCCCGCCCGCCGCAGTCGCGCGCTTCCTGCTCGGCGAGTCCAGCTTCCGGCGCACCGACTTCCGCGCCGCGTTCGATGAGTTCGCGGCGGCGTTCCAGGAGGATCCGACGTTCGCCGTTGCGGCGATCCGCGGCGCGCAGGCCGCGAGTTGGGAGCACGATGTCGAGAAGGCGCGGGAACTGATCGACGCGGCGTTGGGCCTCGAGCTGTTGCCGCGCGACCGGGAGTTCGCGAAAGGCGTGCGTGCCTATCTCGAAGCGGATGCGGAAGCGGCCACGACGCACCTTCGGGCCGCGCTCGCGGCGGACCCGGGGATGGCCGTGGCGTGGGCGCAGCTGGGCGAAGTGAACCGGCACCTGACGCCACTGGAAGTCGAAGCGGGTTACGACGACGCCTCGTTCGAGCGGGCACTCGCGACGGACGCGGGTGCAGAGCACGTCGTCTACCACGTTCTCGAGGCGACGATCGCGCGCGGAGATGTGCAGCAGGCGCGGGCGTTGCTCCAGCGATTTGCGGCGACCGATCCGGATCCCGACCTGGCCGCACAAATCGATGCCATGTTCGCGTGCCTGTCGCAGGGACCGCTGAACGCGTACGGCGGAGTCTGGCGCCAAGCCGCGCGGGATCGTCCGCTCGAGCTGCTCGTCGGAGCTACACAGCTTGCCGCGGGCGGGCGGCAACCGGCCTGTGCGGAAGCGATGTACATCGCGTTGCTGCGCGAGGACACGGCGCGGGATCTGGCGTGGCAGGGTCGGTACTGGGGCGCGTTCGTGGGCCTGAACGGTGCGCTCGTGGCGCGGAACCAGCCCGAAGCCGTCGAGCGTCTGATTCGAGCCGCCATGAGGTCGTTTGAAGACTTCGGGTCTTTGCTGGCGTCGGCCACGATCGGACCGACGGGACTGACGCTACCGACCCACGCGCCGCCGCCGCCGCCGCCGGCGATGCCGGCGGACTCGGCTATGGC
>JBFJPA010000117.1:0-10818 GCA_041617355.1 Longimicrobiales bacterium | reverse complement strand
GGTGCGGCCGATCGGCCGCCGACCTTGCCGCCGACGGCAGCGCCGATCCAGCCGCCCGACACCATGTGACGAATGGGCGGGTTGCGCCTCCGCCGCCACCGCGTCTAGCTTCCCTCCGACGTTCACGAACAGGGCCACCCGGAAGTCCGGTGTAACACCGGCGCGGCCCCGCCACTGTGAGAGGCCCGGACCCATTCGACGTCCGGTGTAGGCCGTCCACGAGAGCCACTGAGTCGCGTCAGCGCGGCTTGGGAAGGCGGACGGATCTGCCTCGAGCCAGGAGACCGGCCCCGTTCGTGCCCGATGCAGAACCTTTCCAGGGAAGGGTTCGGGACCGAGCACGAGATCCGGCGTCTTCCCGCCGGCGGCCCCGCCTTCCCAGCGCGCCAGGGAGCGGGGTTCTTTGTTGCCCTTCAGGACCGGCCGCGTGGGCGCCGTGCTCACGCTCGCCTTGCTGTCCGCGTGCGGATCGAGCGAACCGCGCGCTGCGGAGCAGACCGAGATCGCCGTCGTCGATGACGCCGGCCACGCCGTTCGGCTGGCTGCACCCGCGCGCCGCATCGTCTCGCTGATTCCAGCACGCACCGACGCCATTCTCGCGCTCGGCGGCGCCGATCGTCTGATCGCGCGAACGCGCTGGGATGGCCACGCCTCCATCGCACATCTGCCGTCCATCGACAATGCGTTGACGCCTGCCGTCGAATGGCTCATCGCGCAACGTCCCGACCTCGTCATTGCCTGGCCGGACGGACAGGCGCGCACCGTCGTGACCCGCTTGCGTGAGCTGGGGGTGCCCGTCTACGCGTCGAGCGTCGAAACGATCGAGGACTTGCGTCGCGCCATCGACCATCTGGGCACGCTGTTGGGCATGACGGAAGAGGCGAGGCGGCTTCTCGGCGACATCGACACGGCGCTCGCGCAGGTGCGACGCGCCGTCGCCGATTCACCCGCCGTCCCGGTCGCGTATCTGCTCGGCGTCGAGCCGCCCACGGTCGCCGGGCCCGGTACCTACCTCGACGAGGTGCTGACCGCGGCGGGAGGCCGCAACGTGTTCGGCGATGCGCCGGCGAAGTGGCCGCAGGTCAGCCTGGAGGAGTTCCTGCGACGCGCGCCCGCGGCGCTCATCATCTCCAATGCGGGCTCGTCGGAAGAGCTGATCGCGCGACTGCGTGCAGCACCCGGCTGGCGCGAGCTCGCGGCCGTGCGCGCTGGCCGCGTTCACACCGTCGACGCCGATTCCGTCAACCGGCCCGGCCCCACGGTGATCGGCACGGTCCAGCGCTTCGCGGAGATCCTGCACCCGGGCGCCGCGCGATGACGCGACGCACGAGCGCGGTCGCGGTGGACAGCGTCCTGCCGAAGCTCGGCGTCCTGTCCGTTGCGGTCCTGGCCGCGCTGCTGCTCAGCATCGTCTCCGGCGCGGCCGGCATCGCGCCGGTCGACGTATTGTCGGCGCTCACAGGCCGGGCCGATGCGACGACACAGGTCATCGTGCGCGAGCTGCGTCTGCCCCGCGCGATGCTCGCGCTCGTCACGGGCGGCGGACTCGCGCTGGCAGGCGGCGTGTTTCAGGCGCTGCTGCGCAACCCGCTCGCGGAGCCGTACATCCTCGGCGTCTCGAACGGCGCGGCCGTCGGCGCCGTCGCACTCGTCGTCGCGGGTTTCGGTGCGGCGTGGCCGGCCGTCATCCCCCTGGGCGCCTTGCTCGGTGCCGTCGCGGCGGTGGCGCTGGTCTTCCGCATCGCGACGCGCGTGGGCCACGCGCTGGACACGCACGTGCTGCTGCTCGCGGGCGTCGTCGTCGGCGCGTTCCTGAATGCCGTGATCCTGCTGCTGTTGACGTTCGCCGATGTCGAGAGCTTCCGGTCCGCCATCTTCTGGATGATGGGCAGCCTGGCCGGCGCGAGCTGGACTACGACCGGCCTGGTCGCGCTATACATCCTGCCCGCTTCCATCTTGCTCGCCGCACTGGCGCGGCCGTTCAACCTGATCGCGCTGGGCGAGGAAACCGCATCCTACCTGGGCGCGCGCGTCGAACGCATCAAGCTGACATCGTATGTCATCGCCTCGCTCGTCGTGGCGGCCGCGGTCGCGGCGTGCGGCGTGATCGGCTTCATCGGCCTCGTCGTGCCGCACACGTTGCGCCTGCTCTGGGGCAGCGACCACCGGCTGCTGCTGCCGGGCTCGTTCCTGGCGGGCGGCGCGTTCCTGCTTCTCGCCGACACGGCCGCACGCACCGTGGCGGCGCCGGCCGAGCTGCCCGTCGGCGTCATCACGGCGCTGGTCGGCGTGCCTTTCTTCGTCGTACTGCTGCGCCGGGCCGCGCCATGACGTTCACGGCGAACGCGCTGCGCTTCCGCTATCCGGGTGCCGCCCGGCCCGCGCTCGAGGACGTGGCGGTCACGGTGCCGGCCGGCACGTTCTACTGCGTTATCGGGCCGAACGGCTCGGGCAAGTCGACGCTGCTGCGCGTTCTGCTCGGTTTGCTGCCCGCCGATGCCGGCAGCGTGCTGCTCGATGGAAAGCCCGTTCAGCAGTGGTCCCGGCGCGACATCGCGCGTCGTGTCGGCGTCGTGGCACAGTCCGAGGAGATGGTCTTTCCGATCGGCGTGCGCGCCCTCGTCGAAATGGGGCGGTACCCTCACCTCGGGCCGTTCCGGTCGGCCGCGCCGAGCGACCATGAAGCGGTTGCACGCGCGATGGCGCGCTGCGAGGTCACGGAATTCGCGGATCGTCCGATCTCGACGCTGTCCGGCGGCGAACGGCAGCGTGTGCGCCTCGCCCGTGCGCTGGCACAGGAGCCACTGGCCTACGCGCTCGACGAGCCGACCGCTTCCCTCGACATCGCGCACGAGATGATGATCTTCGAGTTGCTCGCCCGACTCGTGCGCTTCGACGGCGCGACCGTCCTCGTCATCACACACAACCTGAACCTGGCCGCACGCTACGCCGATCGGCTTCTCATCCTCGACCGCGGCCGCGTCGCGGCGGAGGGCAGGCCGGTCGATGTGGTCACGCGCGAGACGGTGGAAGCAGTCTGGCGCTGGCCCGTGCGCATCCTGTCGCACCCCGCCGACGCCGCTGCGGGTGCGCCGCAGATCGTGCCGCTCGCCGGCGAACCGACCGCCGAACCGACTCTATCCACACACCCCGACCCGGACTCCCATGTTTGAGAACGTGAATCGACGACGTCTCCGCGCGGCGCTGCCCGTAGCCTTGCTGCTCACGCCCCTCGGCGCCGTTGCGCAAACGCCGCCCGACACGTTTCGATTGGATCCGATCCTGGTGACGGCGACGCGCGTGCCACTGCCGCGTGCCAGCGTGTCCGCGGCCGTGACGGTGCTGGATGGCGCGACGCTGCGCGCCCGCGGCATCCGGTTCGTCGCCGAGGCGCTCGAGGAGGCGCCCGGCGTGACGCTCGTTCGCACCGGTGCCGAAGGCGGACTCACCTCGCTCTTCCTGCGTGGTGGCGAGAGCGACTACGTCCGCGTCATGGTCGATGGCGTGGTCCTCAACGATCCCGGCGGCGCATTCGACTTCGGCCAGCTGACCATGGACAACGTCGAGCGCATCGAGATCGTGCGTGGCCCGGCGAGCGTGCTCTACGGCTCCGACGCCGTGACCGGCGTCGTTCACATCCTGACGCGACGCGGCGGCCATCAGCCGCACGTCTCGGCCTCGGTCGGCGTGGGCCGCTCGCCACGCCTGAACGGTGGCCCCGATCTGTGTCCGGGATATCCAGCCCAGCCCTGTCCCGCCGGCGCCGACCTCGGGGGCTACGGCACCCGCACGTGGACCGCCTCCGCCGAAGGCCACAACCTCGTCGCCTGGTCGGTCGCCACGTCCCGATTCGATAGCGATGGCGCCTACGCGTTCAACAACGACTACCGCAACCGCGCCCTGAGCGGACGCATCGCCTGGTCAAACGATGCTGCCGAGCTGAACGTGACGGGCCGATACACGGACGGCCTGTTCCACTTCCCGACTGATGGTGCCGGCCGGCTCGCGGATCACAATCAGTTTCGCTCCTCCGAGTCGAGCGCGGTCGGTATCGATGGCGGCTGGCACGTCGTCGAGGGACTGGAGGCGCGACTCAATCTGTCGTTTCACGAAGCCGACTATGTCGTGGACGACCGCCCCGATGCGCCGGCCGACACGCTCGGCTTCTACGCATCGAAGAGCGCCAATCGGATCGACCGGAGCCGCGCCGAAGTGACCGTCCATGCGCGACCCGGCGCCGGAGCCATCCTCACATTCGGTGGTGAAGTTGAGCGACAGCGTGGGCTCGCGACCTTCGCGAGTCAGAGCCAGTTCGGACCGTTCGACTCGTCCTCGCGCAACGAGCGCACCAATCGCGCGGCTTTCGCCCAGCTGATCGCACCCATCTCCCCGCTCACCATCACCGTGGGCGGCCGCACCGAAGACAACGATCGGTTCGGTGGGCTTTTCACGTGG
The DNA here is from genome assembly GCA_041617355.1 of Longimicrobiales bacterium. Lineage (GTDB taxonomy): Bacteria > Gemmatimonadota > Gemmatimonadetes > Longimicrobiales > RSA9 > JBFJPA01. The sequence goes on along the minus strand of JBFJPA010000117.1, from coordinate 6,363 downwards.
CGCGGCGGAGCCACGCTGCGGGTCGGAGGAGTGGCCCGGTTGCGCGTCGCCGCCGGGACTGGCTTCAAGGAACCGACATTCTTCGAGCACTATGCCGAGGGATTCACGCGGGGAAACCCACAGCTCCAGCCGGAAGAGTCGCGGAGCATCGAGGTCGGCGCCGAGCGTGACTTCCTGGACGGCCGGGCGCGCATCGGCGTCACTGCGTTCGACCAGCGCTTCCGCAACCTGATCCAGTACACGGCACAGCCGCCCGAGCCGGGCGCACCGAACTACTTCAACATCGGCGAAGCCAGGTCAGCCGGTGTCGAAATCGAAGGCACGCTCGCGGCACGGGGCGGCGCAGCCGTCAACATGAGCTGGACGTACACCGAGACGGACGTGCTCGACGAGGGCTTCGGCCAGGACGCGCTGTTCCAGCAAGGCCAACCCCTGCTGCGGCGCCCCCGCCAGCGGCTCCACGTCGAGGCGGCCACGCCCGTCGGCTCCCGCGTCCACACCGGCGCATCACTTTCACACGTCGGCGCCCGGCACGACCTCGACTTCCTCGAGAGCTTTTCCGGTACGCGCGTCCAACTCGCACCCTATACGACGGTTGGAGCCCATGCGTCCGTGCGTCTGCTCGGCGTCGGCACGGAGTCCCTGCAGCTGCGCGCTCGCGTCGACAACCTGTTCGGCGCGGACATCGTCGAGATCGTCCACTTCCCGAGCCGCGGGAGGAGGGTGGAGATCGGCCTGGCCGGATCGGTCGGCTTCTGATGGGCGGGGACGCCACATCCGCGTCACCACCTTCATCGGAGTCCAGCGTGGACGGCGCTCGTTAACGGGACTCGCCGCCCCAGGGCGGCGGCGGCGGCGGAACGGTGCGCGTCAGGTCGAACGCGGCCCGGAATCGACGCTCGGTGCCTTCCCGGCGCAACGCGTATGCGAACCGGTTTCCAGGCTCGAGCTCGAGCGTCCAGACATTCGTCGCGGCGGCTGGCAGCAGGGCGGCGGTCGCCGAGTCGGCCGGGAACGACTGCCGTACGGCTGTGCCCGCGTCGGCCGTATCACCGCCGTACTGGGTCACGTCATCCTCCGTCCCGTCCGCATGGCGGTGATCGTGCTTCAGGCGCAGCCCGGCCCCGGTCCTCGTGAGCACCCAGGTGCGGGAACGATTCTCGCCGACGTGGAACGGGATTCGAACGATGGAGTCGGAACACTCTCGCACGTGCATGACGAGCGATTGCCCGGCAAAGGTCGTATCGGGTGGGTTGGAGTCGACGACGCTACCCGCGAAGGCCTGGCCGCAGAGCGACGTCAGCGCGCTCCAGAACGCGTCCTGAGGACCGAGCGCCGGAGCCGGCGCATCGGCGCTGCCGGCACACGCGGCGACCAGCAGGCCGACACCTGTCCATGCGAGGCCGCACCGCCTGACTGCACCGTGTTGGCGGCTACGGGTCAGCCGTCGGGACTCGGAGCGCTCAGTATGGCAAGGAACATCATCGTGAGGACGGGGACGACGCCGACGATCCGTTCGTAGACGGTGAGCGTCCTCCACACGTTTCTCCATCATCGCGCGGCTCCGGGTTCAGGTAGGCCGACGCCTCAGCCCTCTCGCATGGCGAGATAGCTGTCGTATCGGGCGGTGGCGAGGGCGCCGTGTGCGACGGCGTCGCGCACGGCGCAGCCGGGTTCGTGCACGTGCGTGCAACGCGAGGCGAAGCGACAGTCGATGGAGCGTTCGCGGAACTCGGGGAAGTAGTCCTGCAACCGGTCGGTGTCGATGCGCCAGAGCCCGAGCTCACGCAGGCCGGGCGTGTCAGCGACCCAGCCGCCGACGGCGAGCCGGATGAGTCGGGCGCCGACGGTCGTGTGTTGGCCTTTGTTGACGGCTTCGCTGACCTTGCCGATGCGCAGGCCGAGACCCGGCTGTACGACGTTGAGCAGGCTGGACTTGCCGACGCCGGACGGGCCGGCGAGCACGCTTTCGCGGCCCGCCAGGAGCGTACGGAGCGTGTCGATACCGACGCCGGTCGCCACACTCGTGAAGACCACTTCGTAGCCCGCGACGCCATAGGGTGCGAACGTCTGAGACAGCGTCGCCGCATCGACCAGGTCGACCTTGTTGACGACAATGACGGCAGGGATCTCGTTCGACTCGGCGAGCACGAGAAAGCGGTCGAGCATGCGCGTGCGCGGATCCGGGTTCGCGGCCGCGAAAACGACGAGCAGCTGATCGACGTTGGCCACGATGACCTTGGCCTGGCGATCGCCGCGGCCGGGAGCGCGGCGGGCCAGCTCGGTCGATCGGTCCTTTACGGACTCGATGGTGAACGAGCCGTCGGCGTGTTCGAGGCCGCTGACCCGGTCGCCGACGACGACGCGGTCGCCCGTGCGCTGTTCCTGCTTCAAACGACCACGGAGGGAAGCCTCGATCACGAGACCTCCCTCCGTTTCGACTTCGTAGACTCCGCCGGTGGCGTGGATCACCGTGCCGGTGAACGGTTCGGCGCCGTTGCCCACGACCTCCCGCTCAGGCGGCGAAGCTCTCGAGCGCCGAGCCGAGGTCACCCTCGCGCAGGCGCTTGAGCGCGCGGTCGCGCAGCTGGCGCACACGCTCGCGCGTCACGCCCAGCATGTTGCCGATCTCCTCGAGCGTGTGCTCCCGGCCGCCGTCGAGTCCGAAGTAGAGACGCACGACGCGCGCGTCGCGCTCGGCCAGCGTGTCCAGCGCTCGGTCGATGTGCTCGGCCAGCAGCCGCTCTTCAACGGCTTCCTCCGGCTCGAGCGCCTCGTCGGCCATGAAACGCTCGACGAGCTGGCTGTCATCACTGTCGCCGATCGGCGCGTCCAGCCGGATCTCCGCCGCATTCAGCGTCTGCAGCGACTGAACGACTTCCGGCAACAGCGCGGCCGCCTCGCCGATCTCCTCGATGCTCGGCTCGCGACCCAGCTCCTGCTTGAGCCGCTCCCGCTCACGGAAGATGCGCGCCAGGTCGCTCGCCCGGTTGAGCGGCACGCGCACCGCACGACCCTGGTTCGCCAGCGCCGCGAGAATCGCCTGCCGAATCCACCAGACCGCGTACGAGATGAACTTGACGCCCTGGTCGACATCGAACTTCCGCGCCGCCGTGACCAGCCCGACGTTGCCTTCCTGGATCAGGTCGATCAGCGACACGCCACGGTTCTGGTACTTCTTGGCCACGCTGATGACGAAACGCAGGTTCGCCCGAACCAGCTTCTGAACGGCGTCCTCGTCACCGGCACGCGCACGACGGCCCAGCTCGATCTCCTGCTCCGCCGTGAGCAGCTCGTGGCGGCTCACATCCCGCAGGTACTGATCCAGCGCGGACTGCTCTTCACCGGCACCCGCGAAACCGTCGAACCGCCCGCCATTCCGCCGGCGGCGACGGCGCCGCGCCTCTGCCGTCCCCATCTCTATCACCTTGCCACTGGACTTTGCGTTATTCACAGCGACCGTTCCGTGTTTTGATGCGCGCCGCCCGGCGATCCGTTGCAGCGAGGGCCGCGGATGCCGGGACGCGTCATTCGCCGGACGTGAAACACCGGCCGGCGGGCGGAGTTCCGGTCTTCCGCAAGTATCGGAAGCGAGCCCGCAATTCCGTAATACGGCGAGTATTTGCAAGAGTTTCCCGGCGTCGGGCGAACCCTGACGCGGCGTCCGCGAAATCACCCACGTCCACCCGTGCACACTGTGTGCCGCGATCCGTCCGCGGCCGCGACCCGGCGGCGGCCCGGCCGCCCCCTCGCGGACGGGTGGCCGCTGCGGTCCGGACGACCCTCACTGATCGTCCGTATATCGTTTTATCGCAATGAGAAAGGGATCAGTTGGCCGGATCGGTGGACCGACGGCGGGTCACGGAGTCCAAGCGTTGCAGTAGACGATCGATGGACTCCGGGGGCCGCTCGCCGCCCTCGCCAATGGCCGCCCGCAGTCCGGCGATGTCACGGCGAAGCGCTTCCGTCTCCGGCAGAACGTCTTCGCGCCGCGCACCCGCCCGCAGGCGCGCGACAATGCGATCGGCCCGGGCCTGTAGTTGCCAGACTCGCGCTTCCAGGCTGTAGTTCTGGCCCGCGAGCCAACCGAAGGGGAGCGCGGTCTCGAAGACCCGATCGGAGAGGGCCTCTGCGCGATACAATTGCCGCATGCCGGTTTCGTCGAGCCCGCTGGCGATCGCACTATCGACGACGGCCGCCACGATGTCCAGACCTTCGGCCAGCGTGGTCCCGGGTGGGAATGCGTTGCCATCCGCAGGAGCGATCGGCACCTCCTCGCGTGCCCACGGCACGTCAATGCAGGCGGCAAACAGAATCAGGGCGAATGGGATGAATCGCGATCGCATCGCGCGAATATCGTGGAATTGCGGTCCATGACTCAAGCGGCAACGATCGAACAGGTGGGCACGGGCGCTTGCCGGGCCTGCGTCGCGTCCGATATGGTGCGGCCGTGAACCTGGAGATCGCGGCACGTTCGGACACGGGGCGCGTTCGGCCCCACAACGAGGATTCCCTGCTCGTTCGGCCGGGGAAGCGCCTGTTCGCCGTCGCGGATGGGATGGGTGGACACGTTGCCGGCGAAATCGCGAGCGCGCTCGCAGTCGAAACGCTAGACGCGCGGATCGGCGCGGACGAGTCCGACACAACCATCCTCGCCGAGCGCCTCGCAACGGCCATCCTCGAAGCGAACACCCGAATCCTCGCCCGGGGTCAGGAGGACCCGAACACGCGGGGGATGGGCACGACCCTGACGGCACTCGCGTTCGCCCCCGGTTACGGTGCCTGCGCGATCGGACATGTCGGCGACTCGCGGGCCTACCGCTTCCGCGGCGGACGCCTCGAGCTGCTGACGCACGACCACACGTGGGTTCAGGAGCAGGTGGACGCTGGCCACCTGCTTCCCGAAGAAGCGCGGCGGCACCCGTTCGCGAACGTGCTTTCGCGCGTGCTGGGACTGCCGGACCTGGATGCCGTCGAGGTCGGCTCGATCCAGGTCCGGGAAGGCGATGTCCTGCTCCTCTGCTCCGACGGCCTGACGACGATGGTCGACGAAGATGCGATCGTCGAGATCCTCGAGGCGGAGCCGAGTCTCGAGGCGGCAGCGAATCAGCTCGTCGACGCCGCGAACGCGCACGGCGGCGTTGACAACATCACCGTGATCGTGCTGCGCGCGATGCAGGGACGTTCATAGCGGCGCGTTGAAGCGGGGGTGGAAGCCCCATTCGACCGGCGCCCTCAGCGCTCGCGCGAGATCGATCCGGACCAGCCCGTCCAGGAACGTCACCCCGACTCCGACGGAAACGAGCGGCCGTCCGTGCGCGATGCGGTCGCGAGATCCGGCCCAGCCCCAGTCGTTGAACACGACCAGCCGGGTTCGCGGCCCTGCCGTCGCGAGTTCGGCGCGTGCGCGCCAGAATGCGTCGCCGTTCAGCGTCGCGGGATCGACGGCTCGCATCTTGGCGACGCCACCCAACAGCCAGTGGCGCTGGGGCGGCAAGCTCCCAGCCGCGATGCCACCCTCGACTTCGAGCATGCCGAGCAGCCCGGCGGCAACCGGACCCGTGAGGCGGCCGAGGATTGCGGGACGCACGTAGTCGAACGTGCCGACGGCCGCCTCGGCGTCGAAGACGAGGCCCCACGTCCAGCCGCCCGGGTACAGGCCGCTCGCCAGGTCGAGCCGCGCGGATGCGCCGTACTGTGTTGCCGGCGATGCCGCGATGGTGGGACGGAACGCGAAATCCTCGTCGACCAGGTGACGGAGGTTGAAATCCGTATTGGCCGGGGCCGAGCGCTGGCGTTCCGCGTAGAATCGCCAGTCGAGATCGGGGCCCGTCGCCGGACGATGGCGACCGGTCAACTCCACGCCCCGCGCTCGGTAGTAGTCGCCGTTGTCACTGCCGAAGATCAGCGCGCTCGCCGATGCGCCGAGCCCGACACTCACGCTGGGATCGATGACGGCGAGCCGGCGGTAGGCGCGGACGCCGAGCTCCACGCCGCCGGTCCTTCGGATGAGGCCGACGTCCGCATTGAGCACGCGATCCGCCGTGCCCATGCGCACACTTCCCTCGAGACTCGCCCGGCCGAGCTCGACCGCGCCCGCCAGCTGCGGCGACAGGCCTTCGACTCGATTGTATCGAAGACCGCCGATCGGCAGTGCCAGACGCTTCGGTCCGATCTGCCAGGGCGGCTCCGGCAGGACGGCATCCGCCACCGCCGCACGCTCCGCTGCCGTGACGATGGCCGGGCCGTCGATCCAGATCGACGGCGGCAGCGCCGACGAGTACAACAGGCCCGCGCTGTCGGTCGGCACGGTCACCAGGAATTCGCGGTCGCAGGGTGTTCGCGTGGTGTCCGGCGGCGCAG
>JBFJPA010000116.1:0-10852 GCA_041617355.1 Longimicrobiales bacterium | reverse complement strand
GCCGCTCAGTTCGTGCGGGAATGCTCCCGCTCGGCCGGCGAGGCCGACGTCGTTCAGCAGCCGTTCCGCGAGGTCGGACGCCGCACGGCCATCGCCTCGGCCGTGGATTCGAGCCGCCTCAGCGACCTGCGCGCCGACGCGCTGGAGCGGGTTCAGCGCGTTCATGGCGCTTTGTGGAATGAGTGCGACCCGACCGCCACGCAGAGCCTGCAGCTCCGGCTCGCCGAAGCCCGCCACATCGTGGCCGTCGGCCAGCACGCGCCCGCCCACCAGCTCGGCTGGCGAAGGCAGAACGCGGAGCACGGCACTGGCCAGCGTCGTCTTGCCGCTACCGGACTCGCCGATGATGCCGACCGTTTCGCCCGCGTCCACGCGGAGCGTGACACGATCGACGGCGCGAACCGGCTCCGGCCACGCGGCATACGCGACGGAGAGATCCTCGATCGACACCAGCGCCTCGCGATCCGCGGCCTCGCGCGAGGACGTCCCGCCCTTCACCTGGCCGGACCGGGGTCGCAACGTCCAACCGCTCCGCAAACGAGGCCGATAGCGCTCCTCCAGCGCCGTCCCGATCAATGCGAACGCGACGACCGTCGCGCCGAGCGCCAGGCCCGGCGGTAGCACCCACCAGGTCCATGCATCGAGCAGGAATGCGCCGCGCACGTTCGCGTAATACAGGGTCGATCCCCAACTCTGCACCGTGGGATCGCCCAGTCCGAGGAACCCGAGCGACGCCTCCAGCAGGATTGCCGCTTTCGCGGCGCGAACGAATTGAGGCGCGAGAAGCGGCCCGACGTCAGGTAACACGTGTCGGCGCAGAATGTGGCGGGTGCCTGCGCCCATGGCGACCGCTGCCTGCACGTGACCCCGCTCGCGGATCGAGAGCACCTGGGCGCGCAGCTCGCGCGCCGGACGCGCCCACATGACCGCCGTGATCACCAGCACCTGCACACCCAGGCCCGGCCCCAGGAACGCCGCCAGCACCAGCAGCAGCGGCAGGAACGGCAGGACGAGAACGACATCGACGATTCGCATCAACACGACGTCCGTCGCCCCGCGCAGGAAACCGGCGAGCGAACCCACCAGCGCACCCAGGCCCGTCGCGGCGACGCCCACGACAAGACCGATGGCAAGCGAGACTCGCGCTCCGTAGAGCAGCTGCGTCAGCAGGTCGTTGCCGAAGTCGTCCGTGCCGAGCAGGTGTCGCGCGCTCGGCGGCAAGAAGGGGGCACCCGACGGCTGGCCCGGTGCGTACGGCGCCAGCAACGGGGCGAGAACGGCGATCAACGTCAGCAGCGCGAGCAGGGACAGGCCGACCACTCCGAAACGGGACGCACCGCGCAGCGTCGCCCGACGCTCCGAGGGAGTGCTCATGATTCCGCCCGCGGCCGTCGGATGCGCGGATCGATGAGCGGATAGGTCAGGTCCGTCAGCGCGTTTGCGATCACCACGCCCAGCGCGACGAGCAGGAATGCACCCTGAATCAGCGGGTAGTCGCGCGCCGAAATTGCCTCGAAGATCAAGCGACCCACGCCCGGATACGCGAAGACCGTCTCCACCAATACCGCGCCGCCAGCCAGTCCGCCCAGACTCAGCGCGAAATGCGTGTAGAGGGGAAGCAATGCGTTCGGCAGCGCGTGTCGCAACACGATCGCCCGCTCGCTCAGACCCTTGGCCTGCGCCATGAAGACGTAGTCTTCGTCCAGCGCCGTGCTCAGCGAACCACGGGTCAAGAGGAAGGTGTGGCCGAGCGAGGCGAGCACGAGAGTCGTCAGAGGCAAGGCGCCGTGGCGCATCACCTGGAGCGCCTGGCTCCACAGATCCGCCGTCGGCACGAGGGGTGTCGCGCCGAACGACGGGAACCAGCCGAGGCGAACGGAGAAGACGGCGAGCAGAACCATGCCGATCCAGAACGCCGGCAGTGCGTCGGCCACCAACGTCACGGTCAGCAATGTGGCGTCCCGACGTTGACCCCGCCGCAGCGCCGCGGCGGCCCCCAACACGACGCCGAGCAGCAGGCTCAGCAAGGCGGCCGGTACGGCCAGGAGCAGAGTCCAGGGAAGCCGCTCGGCGAGCACGTCCCGAACCGGCCGTCCGTAGCGAAGGGAGAGACCGAGGTCGCCGCGCGTCAGGCCGGCCACGTAATCGGAATACTGCCGCAGCACCGAGCCACTCAAGCCGAGCTCGGCTTGCAGGCGCTGCCGTTGATCCTGCGTGAGTGTCTCGAGCTCACCACCCATGACGTATTCGAGCGGATCACCCGGCGCGAGACGTGGCAGAGCGAAGTTGAGCGTGATCACTGCCCAGATGACGAGGGCGTACTGGACGGAAACGCGCAGCAGCGTTCGGCTCACGCGGTCAGTCGCGCCTGGATACGACCGCACCAACGCGTGCGTCGCGTGGCAGCAGGGACCACTTGTGCACGATCCCGAACCCCGGCGATTCGACCCAACCGTCGAACGCGGTCGGCCGATACGCCCAGCTCTCGGTCGGATAGTACAACGCGATACTCGTCGGCTGTCGGTTGAACTCGCGTTGCAGCGCGAACAGCGCGTCGCGTCGCGCCTCTACGGTCGCGGCCGTGCGCCACCGTTCGAACAAGGGGTCCATCGTCGGATGCGCGAGGTCCCGGCTCCACAGGTAGCCGCTTCGCTGTGACATCACGAACTGGTCCGGGTCTGCAACGCCGTGCGGACCGATTCGGCTCACGAAAAGATCGTATTGGCCGGCTGAGACGCGTTGGCTGAGCACGCCGCGCTCGACGACCTGCACACTCGCCGCGATCCCGACGACCGCCAGCTGCGCCGTCAGCATCTCGGCGGTTCGGATCCACGCCGGCTCACCGCCGTCCGCGAGGATCGTGAAACGCAGCGGCACCCCATTCGGCAACTCGCGAACGCCATCGCCATCGCGATCCGCGTATCCTGCGCGATCGAACAGTGTCTCGGCGCTATCCGCATTCCAGGGCGTCAACAATGTCGGGTCGGTCCACGGCGAATCCGGATGCGGATATCCTCGCGTCCCGGGCCGGCCGAGGCCGAGCAAGACGCGATCGACAAGCGCCTGTCGGTCGATCGCGTACGACAGGCCCTCTCGGAACCGCGCGTCGGAGAACGGCGCCTTCCGGTAGTTCGGGCGCAATTCGACGATGGACAGGGCGGCCGTGTTCATCACGGCGATACCAGGCGTCGACGCGAACGTCTCGCGCAGTTCCGGCGGCAGGTCGCGCGCGGCGGCATCGATTTCACCAGTACGCAGCGCCGTGAACACCGCTGACTGATCCGCGATGATCGGCATGATCAATTCGGCGACCAGCGGGCGGCCGCGATAGTGCTCGGCGTTCGCTTCGAACCGGTAGAACCGGCCCGACCGATACTCCGTCAGGCGGTACGGACCGGTGCCGACGGGCAAATCCGTGTACTGTCGAGGTTCGGACACAGCCGACCACACGTGGTGCGGGAGGATCGGCAGATCGGCAAGGGTGACGCGCCCGAGCAGTGGACAGGGATAGGCGCACTCGAAGCGGACCCGGCGTTCGTCCACTTCCGTGATCCGCTCGATGCGAGGCACTTCGCTCACGTGATGCGTGTGTCGGTTCGGCGAGCCATCGCGATAATACTCGTAGGTGAAGCGGACGTCGGCGGCCGTGAACGGACGACCATCATGCCAGCGCACGCCATCGCGCAGTGTGACCACCCAGGTGATGGAATCCAGCTGTTCGGCGGCTTCGGCGAGGCCGGGCGCGGGCCGGTCGACATAGGGCGAGGGTTCGAAGAGCTTGTCGTAAACGAGGCCCAGCAGGAAGTCGTTCGCGCCGCTGTACGGGTGCAGGGGCCCGCCATCGAGCGGCACCGCGATCGTCAGCCGGGTGCCTGCGGTAGAGCGGGCCGCATCCGCGTCCGGCCCACCGCAAGCACCCAACAACGCGACCACGAGAAGCGCGGCGATGCGCCGGCGCGTCTGCGCCGAGGCGGAGTGATGCACCGCTTCGTGCACGCGGTACCGCCCCTCAGCGCCCCAGCGTCCTGTACTTGTCCAGCAGCAGCTGCTGGCGATGCGCAGCCGGCATCTCGCGGCCGGCAATGAAGACGGTTTCGGCCTGTGTGCTCAACTCGAACGGGTCGCCGGACCAGACCACGACATCGGCGTCCTTGCCCGTTTCGAGCGTGCCGTAGCGGTCGGCAACACCCCAGATCGTCGCGGGCGCGGCCGTGACCGCGCGCAGTGCGGCGTCCCAGGGCATTCCGTACGCCACCGCGTTCCCGGCCCGCTGCTTCAGGTTGCGTACGTTGTGCGCATCGAATGTCGCGAAGGCGACCGTGACGCCAGCCGCGTGCAGTCGCGCGGCGTTCTCCAGCGTGATGCCCGGGTTCTCCATGCCCGGCAGGTTCTGCATCGGATCGATCACGACGGGCACGCGTGCGGCAACGAGGTCGGCGGCGACGACCCACGCCTCGGTCGCACCCGTGATGACCAGGCGCAACTCCGGGAACGTCTCGCGCAGGCGCAATACAGCCAGGATGTCGCTCGCACGGTGGGCGTTCACGGCCAGCGGCAGCTGACCCTGCACGACCGGCGCGAGCGCTTCCAGGTCCAGCCGGCCGAGCGCGTAGGCGCGACGTCGGTTGTCCTGCCAGGCGACGCGGTTCGCCGCGAAATCACGCGCGTCACTCAGCGCCTCGCGCAGAAGCTGCAACGCGGCTTGACGTGATCCGCCGGCCAGGCCCGCGCCGGCTTCGCCGAGGATCGCGTACATCGCGTGCGGCGCGAGCACGCGCATCGCGGACAGACGCTCACCACCGAGGTGGATCAATGCGCCCCGGCCCGCCAGCAGGGAAGTGCCGGGCGATGGTGCGACGACCGCACGGGTGATTCCCTCGACACGATTGATGGGGATCAGGGTCGATGCGGGGTTGATCGCATCGACGACATCGTAGGCGGCCGTGAGACGCGGGCTGCTCGTCGATTGCTCGGTCGGGCCCGCCGACAAGCCGATCTCGACGAGGCCGAGCGACGTGTGCGAATCGAGCAGGCCGGGCGTCACAACCTTGCCCGTACCGTCGATGACACGCGCGCCGGCCGGCACGGCGACGTTCGGGCCAACCGCCGTGATGCGGCCGTCCCGGAACACGACCGTGCCCCGCTCGATGGCCGGACCCGCAGCCGTGTGGATCGTCGCGTTCGTGATGGCGACGGTCTGCGCGTTCGCCCCGGACGCGAGCAGGGCGAGTGCGGCCAGCGATACGGTCAAGCGAGGCGCGCTCACCGGGTCACCTCCGTGATGATGCGGCCGAGGCTGAAGTCGCTCTGGCGCCACGTGGACGGGTCGTTGCGGTCGTACTGGAGCGAGCCATCGATCCAGACGCGCTCCGCCTTGCTGTAGATGCTGAACGGATCACCGCTCCATAGCACGATGTCCGCGTTTTTGCCCTGCTCGATCGTGCCGACGCGGTCGGCGATGCCGAGCGCCTTCGCGGGATTGGCCGTGATCCAGCGGATGGCCTCCTCGTACGTCGTTTCGATGCCGGCCTGATTGCCGGCCGCCATCGCCTTTGCCGCCTCCTGGTTGAGCCGCTGGATGCCCTGCGCATCGTCGGAGTGCACAATGGCGCAGGCGCCGGCATCATCGACGAGCGCGATGTTCTGCGTGATGCCGTCGTACGCTTCGAGCTTGAACCCCCACCAATCGGCCCACAGGCTGCCGCAGATGTCGTGCTCGCGGAGCAGGTCGCGCGCCTTGTACGCCTCGACGCCGTGATGGAACGATGCGATCGAGTATCCGAACTCACGCGCGATATCGATCATCACGGCCATCTCATCGGCGCGATAACAGTGGTTGTGCACGAGGATCTCACCCGCGAGCACGCCGGCCAGGGTCTCCAGCTCGAGGTCGCGCGTGGGCCGGTCTTCGTCTTTCGCGCCGTCGGACCGCCACTTCAGCCACTTGTTGCGGTAGTCCGCTGCCTTGATCCACGCCGCACGGAAGCCCGCGACGTTGCCCATCCGCGTGGCGGGGCCCCTGCTCGCGTACACCCGCTTCGGATTTTCGCCGCACGCCATCTTCAAACCGTACGGCGCCTCGGGGAACTTCATGCCCTGCACCGTCCGGGACGGCACGTTCTTCAGCGTCACGCTGCGCCCACCGAACAGGTTGGCGGAGCCGGGCAGGATCTGCATGGCCGTTACGCCGCCGGCGATCGCCAGGCCGAACTGGGGGTCCTGCGGCCAGACCGAGTGCTCGGCCCAAACCTCCGCCGTGTTCGGGTCCGTCATCTCGTTGCCATCGGAGAGGGACTCGATCCCCGGTGATGCGTAAACGCCCAGGTGCGAATGCGTGTCGATCAGGCCCGGCGTCACCCACTTGCCGGCGGCATCGATCACGATCGCGTCCGCCGGCGCCGTGATGTTCGCCCCGACGGCGGCGATCCGCCCGTCGCGCAGCAGCACCGACCCGTTCGGAATGCGCGGGCCGGCCGCCGTCAGAATCGTGGCGTTGCGGATGAACGTGGGCCGCGTGGACGGCGCGACGTACGTGGACGCGAACGCGTCCGCGTGTGCGAAGAGCGGGCCCGTCGGCGCTTCGGTCGCCGGCGCTGGCGGCTGTGGGGCGGCCGATGTGGTCGCGCAGCCGGCCACGGCGGTCAGGATGAGGAACGTTAGCGGGGACCGGACCATGAACTCCCTCCTGTGGCAGAACCGTCTGGAGGCAGGGAGCTTAGGGAGCGGGTGACGCGAGTACAAGCGTCACGATGGCCGGGCGTCAGGCGACGGCGCAGAAGTCGCGACCCTCGATCCAGCCGGCGCGGCGGAAGGACTGACGGATCTCTTCGCGCGCCACCGCATCGGCGACCGCGGCCAGGCCGAACGCGCCCGCGAAATCGCCGATCCGCTCCGGCCGCACGACCGGCGCATCGTGGATCGTCTGGCCGACTTTGCGCGGATCGACATCCATGAACGCGACGACGCGAGCGCCCCGTCGCCCGGCTTCTCGGGAGAAGGCCTTGCCGGTCGGGCCTGCACCCGCAATGACGAGGTCACGGCCCCGCGCCTTCGTCTCGAGCAGGAAGTGCAGTTTGCAGCGGCGAAACGCGTCGCGGCTATAGCGCCGGTGGGTGCGCGAGGTCCGGTCCGACCGATCCTGCCACGCCAGCAACACCCGCGGCACGTTGCCGAGCCGCCCGCCCGCCTGCCAGATCCGGAGCACGAGATCGTAGTCCTCCGCCCAACCCGCATCGCGGTAGCCGCCCACGCGCTCGAATACGCTCCTCCGCACGACGAGCGTGGGATGCGCGATCGGGCATTCGACGAACAGATCGCGCTCCACCTCTTCGTTCGTCGTCAGGGCGTTGATCCACCGTTCGTAGCCGCGGGCGCCTTCCTTCAGACTCGCACGCGGGAAATACCGGATGCGTGTGCCGCACGCGGCGAGCGCCGCATCGCGGTCGAGCAAACCGATCTGCATCTCGAAACGGCGGCGGTGTGCCAGGTCATCCGCGTCCATCCGGCCGATCAGCTCGCCCCGTGCTCCCGCCGTGCCGAGCTGCAGTGCCCCGATCAGGCCGACACGACCGGGATGCAGCACGTGCACGCGGACATCGCGCCGCGACCAGTCGTCCAGCTGCGCGCGCGTGTCGTCGACGGAGCCGTCATCGATGGCGATGACCTCGAAATCGTGGAACGTCTGCCGTTCGATGGTGCGGATGGCGGCGGGCAGCCACGCCGCTGCATTACGGCAGGGCAGGATGACACTCAGGCGCGGCACCGGCGTCAGACCCGCGACGCCGGCGCCATTGCGTCAGCGTCTGGCCTCGAACGAACCGTAATCCGTCGTCGGCAGGTCCGTCCGAAGGCGCCAGTCGCCGCGGATGGTCCGGCCGCTGAGATAGCCGTCGTGCGTGAGCCGGAACCACACCCGCTGCCCGTACAGCGAGAGATTGCCCTCGAAGTCGAAGCGGATGTCGCCGTCCCGGTCGATGTCGGCGACGGCCGGGCGGTCGGTCCGGATCCGGAAGAGCGGCTCGCCCCGGTCGTAATACGTCCAGTCGATGGCGACATCGGCACGGTCACCGTACTGCCGGGATACCACGACCTCGCCCGCAACGGTATGGCCGAACTGGTTCTCGACCACTCCGACGTACGTGTAATATCCCTCGAAGTCGCGGTAGCCGGGGCCGAAGATGCCGTAATCATGGCAACCTGCCACCAGCGGCAGAAGCAACGCGATGAAGATCGGCGTGGCTCGGCGCATGATCGACCTCGCTGCGAAATCACCGGGCTCGCCCGTCTTGGCTGAGCCTCCATGTATCGCACCATGCACGCCTCGCGCCGGCTCCCTTCCCTCTGAAGGGCCGGTGGAATGTCCTTCTCCGATGGTCCACGCTGACCACTTGCGTGGACACAGTCAGCGCGCTGCGGTGCCCGCCTGCGCGCCTACACCCGCCTCTCGCAGGGCCCGGCCCGTGTGGCTCGTCGGGTGCGCCGCCACGTCCGGCGGCGGCCCCATCGCGACCACCTGTCCGCCCGCCACGCCGGCCTCGGGTCCGAGATCGACGACCCAATCGGCCGCCATCATGAACTCGACATTGTGTTCGATGACGAGTACCGAGTGACCCGCGTCCAGCAGCCGTTGCAGCACACCGAGCAGCTTGCGGACTTCCGGCCCGCTCAGGCCGGTCGTCGGTTCATCGAGCAGATACAGACGCTTGCCCTGTTTGCGGCCGGCATGGATCAACTCGCGCGCGATCTTGAGCCGCTGGGCTTCGCCGCCCGACAGCGTGGGCGCGGGCTGGCCGAGCCGCAGGTACCCCAGGCCGACCTGCTGCAGCTGCCACAGCATTTGGCCCAGCCGGTCCTCGCGGATGAAGAACTTGATCGCCTCATCGACGGTCAGGTCGAGGACCTGGCGGATGTTCATGCCCTTGTACTTCACCTCGAGCGTCTCCGGCTTGTACCGCCGGCCCTGACACACGTCGCACGTCACGTACACATCCGCGAGGAACACCATTTCGATCTGAACCACGCCCTCGCCTTCGCACGCTTCGCAGCGGCCGCCCGCGACGTTGAAGGAAAAGTAGCCCGGCGTGTACTTGCGCTGCCGCGCGACCGGCTGCGATGCATAGATCTCGCGGATCAGATCGAACGCCTTGATGTAGGTGACCGGGTTCGAGCGGAACGTGCGTCCGATCGGCTGCTGATCGACGAGTACGACGGCGTCCAGGTGACCGGCGCCTTCGAGTTGATCCCATTCGCCGATCACTTCGCCCAGGTGCCGCTTCGCGCTCGTTTCGCCGCCCGCCAGCTCTTTCTCCAGGGCACGGTAGAGGATGTCGTGCACGAGCGTGCTCTTGCCCGAGCCGCTCACGCCGGTGACCACGGTCATGGCGCCCAGCGGCAGCTCCACGTCGATGCCATCGACGTTGTGCAGGCGAGCGCCTTTGAGCCGCAGCCAGGATGTGGCGAAGGAACGTCGTTTCAGCGGCGCGGCCGGTGCGTCGCGGCCGGACAGGAACCGACCGGTCACGGTATCGGCGCGCAGCAGTCCGTCCACGCTGCCAGTGTAGACGACGTGGCCGCCGCGCTCGCCGCTGCCGGGCCCCAGCTCGATGACGTGATCACCCGAGCGAATCGCCACGGCATCGTGCTCGACGACGACGACGCTGTTGCCCGCATCGCGCAATCGCCGCAGCAGCGACAGCAGTCGATCCGTATCACGCGGGTGCAGGCCGACCGTCGGCTCATCGAGGACGTACAGCGTGTCGACCAGGCTCGACCCGAGCGAGTTCGCGAGCGAGATTCGTTGCGCTTCGCCGCCGGACAGTGTGCGCGTCTGCCGTTGCAGCGTCAGATAGCCAAGTCCGACCTCGTCGAGGAATTGCAGTCGGGCCGTCAGCTCGCGCAGGATCGGCGCGGCAATGGCGGCTTCCTGCGGCGCGAGCGGAGCCTGCGTGTCGCCGGTCCGCAGCGCGGCCACCCATTCGCGCAAGCGCTCGATCGGCATGTTCGCGGTCTCGGCAATCGACCGGCCGCCCACACGCACGTACAGGGCCTCGGGCCGAAGTTTCGTGCCCGCGCAGACACCGCACGTGTTGGCACTCTGGTACTGACGCAGGAAGACGCGGATGTACTGTTTGTATCGCTTTTCTTCACGGGAACGCAGGAACGGGATCACGCCGCGGAATCCGCGCACGCCGTGCAGCACGGCGTTGCGGAACGATTCCGGCAGCTCGCGCCACGGCTTCGAGATCGGCACACGGCGCTTGCGCGCGAAATCGAGCAGGGCCTCGCGTTCTTCCTCGTAGCGCGGCTTCTCCCACGGGTCCACCGCGCCCTCTTCCAGGGAGCGCTCCGCGTTCGGCACGATCAAACCGGCATCGTATTCGAGCACCGCGCCGAAGCCCGTGCACTCGGGACAGGACCCGTAGGGGTTGTTGAACGAGAAAAGCCGCGGCGTCGGATCGAGGAATCGGATCTCGGGGTGATCCGGACACCGGAACTGCTCCGTGAAACGGAACCGCTCGCGACTGCCTCCATCCACGACGATGACCTCGCCCTCGCCTTCCACGAACGCCGTGCCGATCGAGTCCGCCAACCGATCGCGCAGATCCTCGCGGACCACCAGCCGGTCCACCACGACCAGCAACTCCTCGGCCCCGGCCAGGTCGTGGCCCGCACCCTCCGGCGTCGCCGATTCCGGCGAATCGATCTCGACGACATCATCTCCGACCAGCACGCACATGAAGCCCAGTGCGCGCAGGTTTTCGACGACGCGAGCGTGCGCGATACGCGCGCTCAGCGGCAGAGGGAACGCCACCAACAGCCGCGTTCCCTCGGGCAACAGCAGCAGTGCGTCGGT
>JBFJPA010000115.1:0-10887 GCA_041617355.1 Longimicrobiales bacterium | reverse complement strand
GCGTTCGACGATCGCGAGCGAACGCAGCAACGGCGCTTCCGCTTCGTCGTAGCGGTTCGGCTGATACTGAATCGCACGGCCGAGCAGCGTCAGGTTCGATCCCGTCTTCGGGTGGTCCTCTCCGTAATAGGCCTCCATGATCTCGAGCGCGTCGCGATAATACCGTTCTGCCTCGGCGTAACGGCCGCGCTCGAACTGGATGGCCCCCAAATTGATCAGGCCGTCGGCGATGCGCGGGTGCCGCGGTCC
Organism: Longimicrobiales bacterium; assembly: GCA_041617355.1. Lineage (GTDB taxonomy): Bacteria > Gemmatimonadota > Gemmatimonadetes > Longimicrobiales > RSA9 > JBFJPA01. The sequence continues at coordinate 10,638 of JBFJPA010000115.1, read as the reverse complement.
GAAGATGCGCCGGTCTTCCTCGAGCAAAAGGCGATTGAGCGAATCGGCGGTCTCCAGGTTGCCCGCGTAGAAATGCGTGTTCGCCAGCTCGCCCAGAATGTCCGAACGCTCCGCGCCCGGCCGACCGAGTCCGGGCAGCCGCGCCGCGCGATCGAGGATCTCGACCGCCGCATCGTACTCTCCGCGCTCCTGCAGGACGCGACCGAGTGCGACCTGTGCGGAGATGATGGAAGGGTGTCCAGGCGGGTACCGCCGCTCGACGATGCCGAGACCCTCGCGGATGACCGTCTCGGCATCCTCCAGCTTCGCCTGGTCGGTCCGCAACGAGCCGAGCGCGACGAGCGCGCGTCCGACCTCGGCGTGATCGGCCGGGAACAGTTTCCGTCGGTGCGCGAGCGCCGCATTCAACAGTGAGTCAGCGCGTGCATAACTGCCGAGCATGCGATAGATGCCGCCGAGCGTCTCGTACAGCTCGGCCTGGACGACAGGCTCGGCATCGAGCACGCCGGCCTCCTGCACCCCCCGCTCGATGACCGTCACGACGCGCAGCGTGTCGGCCGGACCCGCAGCCTCGTCGCCACCCTCGAACAGATTCAACATGAACTGCTGGATCCGCTGGGTCCGCGCCGCTTCGGCGAGCGCGGCATCGCGCGCATTCGCGAGGCGAATCGTATAGAAGGTGACCAGCCCGATCACCGCGACGACCACCACAGTGCCCGCCAGGACCGGGCTACGGTTCCGCCGCAGAAACTTCCCTAGCCGATACCCCAGCGAGTCGGGTCGCGCCTCCAGCGGCTCACCGCCCAGGAAGTGATCGACATCGCGGATCAGCGCGTCTACGGTTCGGTAGCGGCGCAGCGCGTTCTTGTGCATCGCCGTGAGGCAGAGCACGTCGAGATCCTCGCGTGCAGCGCGGTTCGCGGAGGCGATCGCGCCACCGGCCGATCCCGCGCTGGACGGACGGTCCGGCTCCTTTTCAAGAATGGTCGCCTCGACCTGGCCTGGCGTGCGATTCGACAGGTCGAAGGGTAGGCGGCCGGTCAGCAGCACGTACAGGATGACGCCGAGGGCGTAGACGTCGGTATGGATGCCGATTGCGTCGCCGTTAATCTGCTCCGGCGCGGCGAAGGCGGGTGTCATCAGCCGCAGTCCGGTCTGCGTCGAATCCGACGCGGTGTCCAACGCGTCGACGTGTTTCGCGATGCCGAAGTCGAGCAGTTTCGGGGAGCCATCGGCCGTGACCAGGATGTTCGAAGGCTTCAGGTCCCGGTGGATGATCAGGTGGCGGTGCGCGTGCTGGACGGCTTCGCAGACTTGCCGAAACAGACGCAACCGGGCGTGTAGGGACAGATGCTGTGTCTCGCAATACGTGTCGAGCGGAACGCCATCCACGTATTCCATGACGAAGAACGGCGTACCGTCCGGCAGGACGTCGGCATCGTAGAGCCGGGCGATGGACGGATGGCTGAGCTGAGCGAGTGTGCGTTCCTCGGCGGTGAACCGTTGCCGCCGGGCCGGCGACAACGTCGCGTCGCGGAGCACCTTGATCGCGGCCTGGCTGCCGAGATCCTCCCGCTCGGCGAGATAGACGACGCCCATGCCGCCATGGCCGAGCCGCCGCACGACGCGGTACGGCCCGACCTGCTGCGGGCCCGGTCCGGATTCCTGCAGAAGATCGCCGGCGAGGTGCCCGAGGTCGCGGCTGAGCAGCGAACCGGTGCGCGCATCCTCGTCGATCAGGGCGAGGACCTCGTCGATCAGGGAGGCGTCGTCGCAGGCGGATTCGAGGAAGGCAAGGCGTTCCGACTCCGGCAGCACGAGCGCTTCGTGGAACAGCGTCTGGACGCGCCGCCAGCGGGCTGGGTCCATGGAGGGCTCCGCGGTTCAGCGTTCTTCGCGCAGTTGGCGCGACAGCCAGGCCCGGGCCGCACGCCAGTCCCGGGCGACCGTGGCCTCCGAGACGCCGAGCGCGCTGGCGGTCTCGGCGACGTCGAGGCCGCCGAAGAAGCGATACTCGACCATCAGGGCCTGGCGAGGCTCGGCCCGGCCCAGGTCCTCCAGCGCCGTATCCAGCGCGAGCAGCTCGTCCGGTGTCGCGACCGCGCCCTCCACCTCTTCATCAAACGTCACGAACGCATAATCCGCACCGCGCTTGCGCGCGTTTCGCCGCCTCGCCGCCTCGATCAGGACCTGGCGCATGGCCCGCGCGGCGATCCGCTTGAAGTGAAGACGGGATGCCGGAGCGAAGTCCGGGGACCCGGCGAGCTTGACGTAGGCCTCGTTGACGAGTGCCGTCGGATTCAGCGTGTTGCTCGGATCCCCGCTGCGCACGAGGGCGGCGAGCCGGCGTAGCTCTTCGTACGTCGCGCTGAAGAGCTGATCGAGCAAGGGGTGCTCTTCGGTCATCCGGATGGACCGCCCCCGAACCGGGTCGATGGTTCGAATTGCATTTGCGATGGCGATGGCGCGCAACCTACCATCGTCCGTGCCGGTGCCGCCATTGACGATGCCCGGCCACGCCGGCACGTTGCGTTTCACGTCCTCCCCTGACCAGGACCAGCCATGACCGGACATCCCCTGAGCCGCCGGACCTTCGTGGCCGGCGCCGCCCAAGCGGCTTTCGGTGCGATGATCGTGCCGCGACACGTCCTCGGCGGGCCCGGCTGGCGGGCGCCGAGTGATACTCTCAACGTCGCCATTGTCGGGGCCGGCGGCCGAGGTACGGAGAGCGCACAGGAATTCGGCCAGGAGAACATCGTCGCTGTCTGTGATGTCGACTTCCAATACGTCGAGCGGCGGGTGCTGGAACGGACCAAGGAGCGGGACGGCACGCCCCGCCCCAAGGGGCTCCGCTGGCAGGAGCAGTTCGCGAACGCCGCGCGCTACGCGGATTTCCGTGTCATGCTCGAACGACAGAAGGACATCGACGCGGTGCTCATCGCGACGCCCGACCACGCGCACGCGGTCATTGCCAGGGCTGCAATGGAGGCGGGAAAACACGTCTACCTCGAGAAGCCATTGACCTGGTCCGTGCATGAAGCCCGCGCGCTGGCGCGCCTGGCGAGGAGCACCGGGGTCGTGACGCAGATGGGCAACCAGGGTCATTCGGGTCCGGACGCGTTGCGCATCAACGAGTGGATCGGCGCCGGCGTGATCGGGACCGTGCGGGACGTGCACGTGTGGACGAACCGACCGATCTGGCCGCAGGGGCTCGCGCGGCCTGTCGATCCCGCGTCGCTTCCTCCCGACGCGACGCCGCCGGAAGGGTGGGGGCGAGGCGCGATCGCTGCGCGGACCGCGCGCGCCCTGGGCGGCGCGTATTCGCCGCCGGCCCATTTCGACTGGGATCTCTACCGCGGCCCGATCGCGGAGGACGTGGCGTACCACCCGATGTACCACCCCTTCAACTGGCGGGGCTGGACCGCATTCGGTGTCGGCGCGTTGGGTGACATGGGCGCGCACCTGATCGACCACCCATTCTGGGCGCTCGACCTCGGGTTGCCGACCACGATCGAGGCCACCTCGACGCCGTGGGGCGGGCCCCAGGACGCGCCGGTTTCCTACCCGCTGGCGATGACCGTGCACTACACGTTCCCGGCACGCGGGAACCGGCCCGCCGTGCGCATGCACTGGTACGACGGCGGCCTGATGCCACCACGCCCGGACCAACTGCCCGACGATGTTCCCCTCGAGCCCGAGGGCGGTGTCCTCTACATCGGCGAACGCGGCGTCCTGATGCACGAGACGTACGGGCGCAAGCCGCGCATCTTTCCGGAAACGCTCATGCCCGACATGCCCGCACCGGCGGTCGGCACCGAGGCGGAACCGCGAACGCCACACGAACTGATCTGGGTGCAGGCCTGCCGCGGCGAGGCGGCGGCCAGCTCGCCGTTCGAGTATGCCTCCGTGCTGACCGAAGTGATGCTGCTCGGCATTGTCGCGCTCCGCACCGGCCAGGGCCGGACCCTCCATTACGACGGCGCCGCCATGCGCGTCACGAACATCCCCGAGGCGAACCAGTACCTGACGCGGGAGTACCGCGCTGGTTGGTCCGTCTGAACGACGGAGCCTTTGCATGTTGCACCGGACCTGCGCTTTCGCCGGAGCGATCGTCCTGCTCACGGCCGGCTGCGCCTTCGCACAAGAAAAGCCCATGAACACCCTGACCGACGAGGAACGCGCCGCCGGTTGGCACCTTCTCTTCGATGGCCAGTCTACCGCCGGCTGGCGCGGCTACATGCGAGGCGACATGCCGGCCGGCTGGCAGGTCGTCGATGGCGCGCTCACGCGCGTTGCCGCCGCGGGGGACATCATCACCGTGGAGCAGTTCGCGGACTTCGAGCTGTCCCTCGAATGGCAGGTCGGGCCGCGTGGCAACAGCGGCATCTTCTACCGCGCGATCGAGGGACCTGAACGGATCTATCACAGTGCGCCCGAGATGCAGGTCCTCGATGACGCGGGCCACCGCGATGGCGGTTCTCCGCTCACGTCAGCGGGAGCCAACTACGGTCTCCATCCCGCGCCCCGAGGCGTCGTTCGACCTGCGGGGGAATGGAACGAGGCGCGCATCATCGTACGCGGGAACGCCGTCGAGCACTGGCTGAACGGCGTCCAGGTCGTCGTTTACGAATTGCGTAGTGCGGACTGGAAGCAGAAGGTGGCCGGCAGCAAGTTCGCGGAATGGCCCGTGTACGGCCTTGCCGAGACCGGACACATCGGGCTGCAGGACCATGGCGATCGCGTCATGTTCCGCAACATCAAGATCCGGCCGTTTCGCTGACTCCCGCCGGCGGAATTGCGGCGCTTACAACGGTTCGGCGCGGCGCTCCGCGCCCTGCGCGACGAGTGAACGCGCGACCAGGCCGAGTCCGCCCGCGATCAATCCCAGCATCAGCAACGTGTCGAACAACGAGGTCGGCCTGAAGTAGATCGAAAGATTGGCGATGATGCCGGCGAGAATGATGAGCGCACCCGCGGCGGTCAGCGCCCAGCCCGGCACGGACCGGCCGTCGAAGAAGAGCAGGCCGACGCCGATCAGCAGCGGTAGCATGGAGAGTCCGAACGCGTTGTAGCCGAAAATCTGCCAGACCCCGCTCATCACGGTGACGCGCGCCAGCAGCAGGTAGCCGCCGGCCACGACCATTGCAGCACCCACGAAGAAGCTTCCGAGCCCGCCCGGTGTGCCACCAGCGCCTCTCATGATCCGCTCGCTTCCCTGGGATTGGATCGTCAGTGACCGGCCGGCCAGAGGATGGAGTCACGCGCGCGCGGCCGCAAGCGGATGGTTGCGCCCGGACCGGAAGGTTCAACGATAGGGCGGCCCGCGCCGAGACTGAGCGAGTAGAGGGGTCGTCCGGCGCCGGGGCCGTGCGACTCTGGTTTCTCGCAGTCGAAGGGTCCGACCGATGCCGGTCCGGAGCACGCGCCGTCTTCTTCTCGCCACGCGAGCCGTGGTTCCGCTGCTCGTGCTGGCATGCGCATCAGGACCCGCTCCGCCCCGCTCCGTTTCCGTTCCCGGCCTGAACGTCGCCGATGCCGCGCTGCGCCAGTGGCGGTTCCTGCACACGAGCGTTCGCGATGTCGAGTGGATGACGTGCCTGTACGGCCGTGTCGAGGGAACAACGGTGTCGGTCGACCGTTCCGAGCTCGCCGACATCGCCACGGCCGGCCACGCCTCGGTGAGTGGCGGCTGCGCCGCTGCTGACGGCGCCAGGCTGATCGGCGTGGCGCACTCACATCCCGCACACAGCGACGGGCGGCCCAGCTGCTTTCCATCGCCGACGGATGCGGCCGGGCTCGGCAAGCCGTGGCACATTGTCGTCGTCGTGTGTGACACGCCGGGCGATGCCGTCCGCATCGGGTACCGCATTCAGGGCAGGCACACCGTCGTCCGCACAATGGCTGTCCGTGAGGCCATGCCGCCGCTGCACCTCGGCGATGCCGTGTTACCGACCGATCTCAGATCAGGAACGAGATCAGGACGATGAGCACGGCGAGCACGCCGATGACGAACATGCGTACGAACATCAGTCCGACGGTTTCCGCCGCGCGCACCTCGCTCAACCGGCCCGCGACCGACGTGCCCTCCACCATCAGGTAGAGCCAGAGTCCGATCGCCGTCACTTCCAGCGCAGTCGCCAGAATGGGTACGAAACCCGCCGCCGGCCGGGTCGCGGAAAAGAGGGCGTCGCCGTACGCGAACAGCTCGAGCGGGACGAGCACGATCAAGAGCGGCAGAAAGGGCCACGTCGCGTAGCCGAACACGCTCGCGAATAGATCCCGGTCGGCGGCGCCGCCCATGGCTCGTGAGCTGCTCGTCAGCACGACGTCCGTGAAGGACAGCGCGAGCAAGCCCAAGCCGGCGCCACACACCACGAGCAGGATCGCGGTCGTCCCGAAACCGAGCGCATCGCCGAGGTGCAGCCGTTCGGCGCCGACGTACGCGACGTAGACGCCGGACAGCGCCGACAAGGCCATGACCTCGACGGCGTGTCGCCGCTCGAGCAGGGCGGGGAAGTTGCCTCGCGCATCACGCAGCAGCGAAAGCAGGAGTCGCGGGAGTGAGGCCTCGGCGCCGACGGTCGTGTCGATCGCCATACGCACCTCCGCGTTCGGTGAGGAGTTTCACCGAAGTTGTCATGTGCAGCCTGCCTGGACAAGCCAAACGTGCGTGGCTCAGCGCACCGCGCCGATCCGGATCTCGCGACCGTCGATCGAAATGGATTCCGGAATGGCACGCCGGATTTCACGGGGCAGTTCCTCGTCGAGCCAGCGCCGCAACTCCTGCTCCGTGTCGTCGCGGTACTCGCGCCGCATCCGCTCCAGCTCGCGGCCCAGGCGCCGGAGCATGTGCTGCACCTCGCGCCGCGCATCGCGCTCCAGCGGCAGATCGCCGACGACGTCCTCCAGCTCTTCGGTCAGCGCATGCAGTAGCTCGTGTGTTTCGCGCCGCAAGCGAGCCCGCTCGGTCTCGAACAGTTCGCGCAGCCAGGAAGGCCCGCGATCCGTCGCGCCCGGCCGTCTCGACTCCCGGCGCGGCTCGACCTCCACCCATTCCTCGTCCTCGGACCGGGCGAATCGATCGGGCCAGCCGCCGCCGGCGCCGACCTGACGCAGGGCCCGGCCCCAAATCTCGGCCGCGACGGTCCCGCCGGAGACGCGCGCCGCGATCGGCCGTGGCCGGTCGAAGCCGACCCAGACCGACGCGACGAGCGTCGGCGTGTACCCGACGAACCACGCATCCGCGCCATCGTTCGTCGTGCCCGTCTTGCCGGCCGCGGGGCCGCGGTAGCCAGACGTGCGCACGGCCCGGCCCGTGCCCTGGTCCACGGCATCCCGGAGCAGGTGCGTCATCCGCTCGGCGATGCGCGGGTCGAGCACCCGGGTCGAGGACTCGGGCCGAGCCTCATGGAGAACCCGCCCGTCCCGGTCCTCGACCCGCGTCACGAGCCGCGCCGTGACGGACGCACCGCCGTTCGCGAAGATGGCGTAGGCGGTAGCCAACTCGAGCGGGCTCGACTCCGTCACGCCCAAAGCGATGACGGGGCTCTCGGGGATGTCGCCCCGCAGCCCTGCCGCCCGCGCGACGCGCGCGACATCCGACGTGCCGACGGCCTCCGCCAACCGGACGGTCGGCACGTTGCGGGAGAGGATCAGCGCATCGCGAACGGTCACCGGGCCCGCGAACCGGCCGTCGAAGTTCGACGGCTCCCAGTCCGCGCTGCCGCGCGAAACGCGGCGGTATGGCGAGTCCTCCAGCCAGTCCCAGGCGGACCAGCCTTCGGAAAGCGCCGTGGCGAAGACGAACGGCTTGAACGCGCTGCCCACCTGCCGACGCGCGTCCTGAGCACGGTCGAATCGCGAATGCACCCAGTCCCGGCCTCCGACGAGTGCCCGCACCTCCCCGCTGACCGGGTCGACCGCCGCGGCCGCAGCCTGCAGATACGCGGGATCCCCGTCCGCAGCGTCGAACCCGGCGCGACGCGGGCCGGAGAACCGCCCGAACTGGCCGGCCTCGACCCGACGGAGCTGCGCCTCGATGACCTCCTCGAACGCACGCTGCACCGCGGGATCCAGCCCGGTGTGAATGACCAGCGACCGCGTCCACAGGTCCTCGCCGAAACGCTCTTCCAGTTCGGCGCGCACCGCCTGCACGAAGTACGGTGCGTTCGGCGTTCCGACGCGACGCGCGTCCGATGGACGGGCAACACGCACGGGCCGGTTCTTCGCCTGCTCCGCCGCTCCCGCTGTGAGCGCGCCGGTGCGCGCCATCGCCGTCAAAACGAGATCCCGGCGCGCACGCGCTCGTTCCGACCGGCGACGCGGATCGTAGTGCGACGGTGCCTTGGGTAGCGCCGCCAGCAATGCGGCCTGCTCGACGCTCAGGGCCGATGCCGAGCGTCCGAAGTAGTGGCGGGACGCCGCCTCGACGCCGTATGCGCCGTTGCCGAAGTAGATGTGGTTCAGGTACAGCTCGAGAATCTCATCCTTCGTGAATCGCTTCTCGATCCTGCGCGCGACCCGCGCCTCCAACAGCTTGCGGCGCAACGTCCGCTCCTGTGAGCGGATGCGATCCGGAAACACATTGCGCGCCAACTGCATCGTGATCGTGCTCGAACCCTGGACCGTGCGGCCCGCCCGGACGTTGGCGAGCGCCGCGCCCACCACGCGAATCCAGTCGATGCCCGCGTGACGGTAGAAGCGCCGATCCTCAACAGCGACAAACGCAGCCGGCACGTGAGCGGGCAGCGAATCGATGCGAACCACTTGGCGTGGGACCGGCGTGAGGCGCGCGAACGGCTTGCCGCCGCGATCGAGAATTACGGGCGCGCCACCCGGCTGATACGAGACGAGTCGCTCCACAGGCGGGCAGCCGCGGATCCCGCAGCGGGCCCAGAGCAGCCAGGTCAAGCCGGTCGTGATGAACAGCACGGCGAGCATGCGTCGCGACTTCAACCGTCGCAACGCAGAGAGGAACGGTCGACGACGCGAGCCGACGGCGCCGGCGGCGGCCGGCCCCGTCGTCCTTACGTTCGGGTCCATGACCGTGTCCCGGTTCGGGGAGAAACGTTCGCGTGTCCCTCGTTTACGCGTCCGGCTCCAACACGGTTTCGGCCCTTGCCAGCGGGCGCCGGGCCGCGCTACTTCACGCGCATGTCGAACCGATTCTCCACGCTCGCCGCTTGTTGCGCCATCTTGCTCGCCACCGCCGCCTGCGGCGACGCGGCCGGCCCCGGCGACGACATCGCCGGCACGTACGATCTCCGGAACGTCGACGGCAAGACGTTGCCCGCGACCATCCTCCAGTTCGGCAACGAACGCGTCGAGATCCTGGCCGGCGAGATCCGCATCGAAAACGACGGCCGTTTCAGATCCAGCATTACCCGCAGGGACTGGATCGGCAGCGAGTCGACCACGTTCAGCCAGGTCGATGAGGGCACCTGGGGACGCACGGGGAATCGCCTCACGCTCACCTTCCCGGACGGCGACCGCGACGCCGCGACCATCGAGGGCAATACGCTCCGCGTCGAGTCGGCTGGTTTCATCTTCGTGTTCGTCCGCACGTCCTAAGGCCGAGACGGTGCTCCTGGCGGTCGTTTGCCGGGGCGTATACAGAGATGGCGGCAGAATTGCGTAACCAACCGTCCCCATGAAACTTGCGGCCGGAACACGACCGCCGTTACCATCGTATCATCGACCGGCGGCCTGCGTGCCGCTCGGACGACTCTCCACTGGAGGATCCCGATGGGCCTCTTGCCCCGGTCCGCCCTCGCGACACTCGCGCTCATCGGCGTCGTCATACCGGTCGTGCCGGCGCCGCTCGCCGCACAGGGCGGCGGATTCCTGTTCAAGCGACCGGTGGTATCACTCTCGCTGCGGGCGGGGTACTCGATCCCGCGGGCGTCCAGTGAGATCTTCGAGTTCACGACCGAACAGCTCACGATCGACCGCAACGACTTCAATACGGCCACGGTCGGCGGCGACCTCGCGTACCGAGTGACGGAGCGGCTCGACGTGACGGCGAGCGTCGCGATTGGACGGTCGAGCACGCGTTCGGAGTTTCGCGATTACATCGGCGAAGACGATCTACCGATCGAGCAGGAGACGCAGCTCGTGCGGACGCCGATGACGCTGGGTGTGCGAGCCTATCTGTTCGACCGCGGCCGGAGCGTGGGACGCTTCGCGTGGATCCCGGCACGGTGGTCGCCCTACGTGGGCGCGAGTGCGGGCTATCTGTTCTATCGGTTCGAGCAGGAAGGCGAGTTCGTCGATTTCGTCGATCTCTCGATCTTCCGGGATCGTTTCGAATCGACGGGTTGGGCGCCGACGGCGCAGGTCTTCGGCGGCGCGGATTTCACGTTGAGCACGCGGTTGGTGCTGGTCGGCGAGGCCCGTTACGGTTGGGCGCGCGCGGAAATGGACCGGGATTTCGTAGGATTCGACGAGATCGACCTGTCAGGCTTCCAGGCCACGGTTGGACTCGCCGTCCGCTTCTGAGATAAGGAGAACGTGATGCGAGGCATGCGACTCGGGAGTACGGTGGCGAGCGCGGCTGTAGCGGGCGCGCTGCTCTTAGCGGCCGCGCCGGCCTCGGCGAGCGAGGACACGGACCCGCGCTGGCTGCCCTGGCTGGGTTGC
>JBFJPA010000114.1:0-10892 GCA_041617355.1 Longimicrobiales bacterium | reverse complement strand
TCGGCGGAAGGCGCCGGCTGGACCGTGATCCGCGAGGCCACGGACGCGCTGCGGCCCTCACCTCTTTACCGCACGATCACGGTTCACCCCATCGCCTCGCTGGCGGACGCGCCGGCCCGGCTGGCGCCGTGGGGCGCTCGCCTGCACACCGTGGCCCTGGCCGTCGCAGCAGAGCGGCGCGCGGCGCTGGCGCCGGCATTCGCCCGAGCCGGCGCCGGCCGGATCACGGATTTCGAGCGCATGCCCTGGCCGTCCGCCGCGGGACACCACGACGGGCGCGGCCCGCTCACCGAACTGGTGCGCTGGGTGGATCTCGAGTGACGGGCGTGCTGCACGGCTTGCCCGGCGGCCACGCGAAGCGTTACCCATCAGGCTCACGCTGGCCCGCTGCCGGCGCATGTCGGCGGCGGACCGCGCGGCCGCGCGACAGAACCGCGCCCATGATCCGGAGACCCACCGAACGCATGCACCGCGTCATCCCGCTCGCCCTGTCCGCAGCCTGCCTGTTGCTCGGTGTCACCGGCGCGTCCGCAGCGCAGGACGGGGCCAGATCGGACACGATCGCGCGCGTCGTGGGCCGGGTCACGGATCATGCGACGAAGCGGCCCGTGACGGGCGCGATCGTATCCATCGCGGGCGTGCAGGGTCGCGTCCTGACGGACGACCGGGGCGGCTTCACGATCGATCGTATCCCGGCCGGCGCCCGCGTCCTCACCGTCGAGATGCTCGGCTACGCGAGCCGGTCGCAGGCCATTTCGCTGCGCGGCGGGGCAGTACACGATGTCGACGTCGTGCTGGCCCGCCAGGCGATCGAGCTGGAGCCGATCGACGTCAGCGTGCGGTCCGGTTTCCTGCAGGCGAGCGGGTTCTACGAGCGGGAACGTTCATCCGGCGGCGACTTCTTCACGCGCGACGACATCGAGCGGCGCAGGGCGTCGGAGCTGACGGACATCCTGCGCTCCGTGCCGGGCGCCCGCATCCATCTGCTGGAGACGGGGCAGCGCCACGTGCGTTTCAACCGGTCCGTCGGCGAGACGCTCGCCTTCGACATCTCGACCGAAGTGCTGCCGGGGTGCGAGCCGGACCTCTACATCGACGGCGCCGTTTTCCGGCAGCGCATGCCGCAGAACCCGTCGGAGCACCGGCTGGACAACTTCGATGTGCTCGGCGTGGCCGAGATCGAGGGCATCGAAGTGTACACGGGCCCGGAGGCGCCGTTGCGCTATCAGAGTCCGTGCGGCGTCATCCTGATCTGGACACGGCGAGGCATCCCTGTCGCCGCGAGCGCGACGAGCGCCGCGAAGGCGGACCTGCTGCCGGACCTGCCGGCCGGAACGCTGGTGCGCGTGACGCCCCGCCTGGGCGACCGGTACACCGGCACGGTGACGGCCAGCGAAGGCGATGTGCTGGTCGTCGACGACGTGGCCCGGGGCGTGCGCTCGATCGACGTCAACGAGTTGCGCCGCATCGAACGGAGCCTGGGGCGGGCCGGGCTGGGGGAATCGACGTGGCGGGGCGCGCGCTGGGGCCTCGTGGTGGGCCTCGTCGGGATCGCGTTCGCCGCCGCCGCCGAAGAGTTCAACGAGCTCGGCGAGCCACGCACCGGTCACATCTCCACGACGTCGCCACGCAACCCCGCCTTCGGCGCGAAGGTCGTCGGCGCGACGACCGTCATCGGCGCCTTTGTCGGCGGCAGTCTGTGGCGTTACCAGCGCTGGGTCGAAGTACACCTCCGGTGAACGCGTGAGCTTCCTGACGTGGATCGGCCTCGGCCTCATCGTGGGCGCCGTGGCGAAGTTCATCATGCCGGGCAAGGACCCGGGCGGGCTGATCGCGACGGTGCTGATCGGCATCCTGGGCGCGCTGATCGGTGGCGCCATCGGCGCACGCACCGGCTGGGGTGATGTGACGGGCTACGACATCCGCAGCCTGGCGATCGCCACCGCCGGCGCCGTCCTCCTGCTCATCGCCTACCGCGTCCTGCGCCGCCGCTGAGCCGGCGGAACCGCTCGTGCCAGCGCACGGTTGATGTGTCGAACGAACCGCACGACGGATTGCTCGACCTGAAAGGAGCGGCGGGTTGATCGCAACGCTGATGCAGGCCACCGGCGGCATGGGCTCGATGCTCACCGAACGTCCGCTGCTGGCGGTGGCCACGCTGTTCGGCGCCGGCGTGCTGACCAGCCTGACACCGTGCATCTACCCGATGATCCCGATCACGGCCGGCGTCATCGGCGGAACGGTCGGGCGTGCCGGCTTCGGCCGCCGGGCGTTGCTGACCGTGGTGTACGTGTCCGGGCTCGCCCTCTTCTACGCGCTGCTCGGTCTGCTCGCGGGACTGACCGGTTCACTGTTCGGCAGCGTTGCGGCCAGCCCGTGGGCACGCTTCCTCATCGGGAACTTTCTGCTGATCTTCGGATTGGCAATGCTGGATGTCATCCCGGTCTCGACGCCCGAGCGGCTGACCGCGTGGGCGAGCGGACTGGGCGGCGGCTCGGTACCGGCCGTCTTCGTGCTGGGTGCGACCTCGGGACTGGTGGCTGCGCCGTGCGGCGCGCCGGCCTTCGCCGCCGTCCTGACCTGGGTTTCGACGACGCAGAGTGCCGTGCTGGGCTTCGTCTATCTATTCGTCTTCTCGCTCGGCATGACTGCCCTGCTCGTGGCCGTGGGCCTGAGTTCCGGCGCGCTCGCGGCGCTGCCCCGATCGGGCCGCTGGATGACCTGGGTCAAGAAACTGGCCGGTGTGATCCTGATCGGGATGGCGGAGTACTACTTCATTCAGATGGGCATGGTCTACTGATGGCGTACAACGGATGGTTCGGCATGGAAACACGTGCATTCCGGGTCGCCGCGCCGGGCGTTCTGTTCGTCGCGCTCGCGTTCGCGGCCGCGCCGGCGCACGCCCAGGACTCCGGCATCGGGATCGCGCTGGGCGCGACCGCGCCGGCCGCCACGGTCGAGGATCTCGACGGCAATCGCGTCGAACTGGCCCGCTACATCGGAACGAAGCCCGTGCTGATCGAGTTCTGGGCGACGTGGTGCCCGGTTTGCGACAAGCTGGCGCCCACCGTGGATGCGGCGTACGCGAAGTATCGCGATCGCGTCGAGTTCCTCACCATCGGCGTCGGTGTGAGTCAGTCGCCGCGCCAGATCCGGCGGCACATGGAGCGCCACGGGCTGCCCGGTCAGGTTCTGTACGATGCGAAAGGCGAAGCGGTCCGCGCGTTCCGCGTGCCGACGACGTCGTTCATCGTGATCCTGGATGCGACGGGGAAGGTGACGTACACCGGATCGGGCGAAGACCAGCCGCTGGATCGCGCGCTGGCACGCGCGCTGGGAGCGCCGGGCGGGGTCTGAGCACCCGGCACCGCGCGCGGGAACCGGCGCGGGCGCGGGTCCGAGGACGATGGCGGGGAGGCTTGCCTCGTCCCGCCTCGCCATCCCGCAGCCGGTTCCCGCTCGCGTTCGCTCCTGAAGTCAGTTCCCTTCCGGCCGCGGCGTGATCCGGTCGATCGCCTCGGCCAGATCGGTGTAGGCCGTCGGATCGATCTCGCGGAACGGGACCGCGGTGTACGCGATCCTGCCGTCCGGTCCGACCACGAACAGATTGCGGTTCGTCGAGGCGCCGCGCGTCGACAGCGCGCCGTACGCCTTGCCGACGGCCAGGCCTGCGTCACTCGCCATGAGGAACGGGAACTCGTCGTCTCTGGCCCAGCTCGCGAGCGCGTCGATCGGATCGGCGCTCAGCGCAATGAGCACGATGTCCCGGCCACCTCTGAAGATCTGCGCGTACTGATCACGGTACGCGTGCATTTGGATCGTTCAGCCACGTGTTCGGGCGCGGAAGAAGAAGGCCAGGACGACCGTCTTCCCCTTGTAATCACTGAGCCGGACCGGCTCTTTCAGTTCTCCGAAACGCGTGGCGCCGGGCAGCGCGAAGTCGGGCGCGACCGCGCCGACCTCGAGGGGCGGCGTCGCTTCCGGCTGCTGGGCCGCGATCGGGCCGGCGCACGCCAGCGCGACGGCGGGAACGATGAGCCTCAGGGATCGCATCGAGAACTCGCTCCGGTCGGCAGGGGTCTGCCCCATGGTAGCGATGCGGCCCGGCAGAGGCCAGCCCGGGGAGGGAACGTCGCACGGCTCGCCGCGCGGCGACTGGGGCGGCAGGACTCGAACCTGCAACCTGCCGGTTAACAGCCGGCCGCTCTGCCATTGAGCTACACCCCAAGACATTCGGCCCGGCGCGAACAATGCCGCCGGGCCGACCGACAAAGATAGAGCTTCGGCCGAATTCGGGGAACCCTTCAGCCGACGACGAGACGAGGTGGCTCGGGCTCCGAGATCGTCGGAGCATTGCGGCCGATCGGCAGCTCGATCCGGAAGATCGCGCCGTGGCCCGGGGCGTTGCGTGCCGAGATCCGGCCGCCGTGCACTTCGACGACCTCGCGGGCGATGGCGAGGCCGAGGCCGGCACCTTTTGCGCGGGCGTGGTCACCCACCTGATAGAACTTCTCGAAGATGTGCGGCAGCTTGTCGTCCGGGATGCCGGGACCGGTGTCCTCCACCTCGACGACGAGGACTTCGTCGTCGGCGCGGGCCCGCAACACGATGCGGCCGTCTTCGGGCGTGAATTTCACCGCATTCGAGATGAGGTTGCCGAGGACCTGGTCGCGCAGCCGGTCGCCGTCGCCGTGAATGGTGTCGGGCAGGTGCGAATCGAGGTCGAAGCTGAACGCGATGCCCTTCTGCTCGGCGAGCGGCGCGAAGGAGCGGCGCACGCGTGTGAAGACGTCGTCGAGATCGACCTCCTTCATCTGGATCCGGAGTCCGCCCGCTTCGAGGCGGCTGATGTCGAGGAGCTGATTAACCAGGCTGGACAGGAGGCGGGCCTGGTCGCGCACGGCGAAGAGCGCCTCATCCTGCCGGTCATTGACCTCGCCGTACACGCGCTCCTGCAGCAGCTCGGCGTATCCGCTAATGACGTTGAGCGGCGTCTTCAGCTCGTGTGTCGCAATGCTCATGAACTCGGCCTTCATGCGGTCGAGCTCGGCGAGGCGGTGCGTCATGGAGCGGAACGAGCGAGACACGGACCCGATCTCGTCCCGCCGCCCGTATGGCAGGTCTTCAGGAACGCGGAACCGGCCGTCGGCCACAGCGGCCATGGCGTTCTCGAGGCGGGTGACGGGCCGCGTCAGCGCACGGTTTGTGCGGGCGCCGAGGATCAGGGCGAGCGTGAGACAGATGAGCAGGGCCGCGACGGTCGTCGTCGTGGCCGTGTTGCTGATGGCGTCGGCCTCGAGCAGCCGGGCAGCGCTTTCCGCCTCGATGCGGGCCGCGATACTCGCCGCCGTCGCCTGCGCCTCGTTGTACAAGGGGCGCACGTCGTCTGACGAATAATCGGTCGCCTCCTGGCGCAGATCGGCGGCCATGAGCGCCTCGATGCGGTCAGTCGCCGCGGAGAGGGCATCAACGGACCGGCCGGCCTCGATGGCCAGGTTCGAATAGCCCGTGCTGGCCAGCTCGTAGAGCTTGGCACGCACGGAATCGAGGGCCTCCCGCATGACGATCCGAGACGAATCGTCGCCGCGAACGATGAAACTGCGCTGGAGCGCGTCGAGGCGGGCGAGCCGGGTCTGGAGGCCGCCGGTCGCGAGGTAGGCGGCGCCCTGCATGGAGCGCTGGTCTTTCGCGATCTCGGCGATGTCGACGAGCTGGCGGACGCCCCACACGGCGGGGAAGAAGAGGAGCGCCGTGATCGCGACGAGGCTGAGCGTGAGGCGGGCGCGCAGTGTCATGGGCGCCCGTGCTCAGCCCTTGACGGTCTTCCGGACGCGCTCGAGCTCGGCCGTCTTTTCTTCGAGTTCCTTGCGCGTCGAGGCGATTTGCTGCTGCAGCGCGTCCACCTGCCGCTGCAGGCGGTCGCGCTCCTCTTGCGCTGCGCGCAACTGCGCCGGCACGGATAGCCCGTTGAAATCGGGCAGTCCCGCCGAGTCGAGCGCGGCCTCGGTCCTGGCAATCCGGTCCTCGTTCGCGCCCAATTCCAATGCGACGAGGTAAAGCGTGTGGCCGATCGGCCGGGTCCAGTCGGGCGTTTCCGGAGCATGCAGCAGTTGTGCGGCGAGGTCCGCAGCCGTCCAAAGGCTGCGGGTCGGATTGCGCGGATCCAGCTCCGCCGCGATCAGCGCGAGCAGGGCGCGGGTGCCGACGTCCTCTGTCGGGTGGGCGCGCACCACCCACTCGAGGTGCTCCTGCGCGGTCAGCAGGTCTTGCTCGGCGAGCGCCGTCAGGCCGAGGTGCAGTCGCGTTTCCGGATCGGGGCCGGAGCCACGGCCGGCAAACGCACAGCCGGCCACGCCGGCAGCCAGGACCAGAACGAGCACACGTCGCGAAGTCATGGTCGAACTCCCTGCGCACGGCACATTCGAGAACGCGCCGCCGGACGCTGGCAGGCGCCCGACGCTTGCTATCGGATTTATTTGGGTTACGCCCCGTGCATTAGTTGTGCCCCGTAACTTGCAGAAAGGTCCGCCTGCCGACAACATTCGACACTCGACCGGTGCAAGTTCCGGACTATGGGGCAGCGGGGACATGACGCAGGAGCTCGAACGTGAACTGCGAACCCTCGAGGCCGAGGCGGAGCGGGCCGGTCCTGGCGCCGCCGCGCACGTGCTCAACCGTGCTGGCGACCTCTGCCTCGGTCAGGGCGATCGCGACCGTGCATTGAACTACTACGGTCGAGCCATCGACGCGTCACTCGTCGCCCGCCGCTACAACGCCGCGGCCGGTCTCTGCCGCAAACTTCTCCGCATCGTGCCAACCGCCGTGCGCACGCGTTGTACGCTGGCTTGGCTGGCCGTGGGTCGCGGCGATCCGGACGAGACACGGCGCGAGATCGAAGGCTACGTCGAGGCGGCGCAGGCGGCCGGCCAGCGCGCCCTCGCCATCGCACACCTCCGGATGATGGCAGAAACGAGCGGTGTGCCCTCGATCCGCAGCTACGTCGCGGACCGGTTGGAAGAGCTCGGACAGACCGGCGTGGCCGACGCGATCCGGCGCACGCTCGCGGCGAACGACGCGTACCGCACGCCCACGGCCGAAGAACAGGAGAAGCTCTGGCGCAGCGTCGTGAACGCCGCACTGCTCGGTCCCGGCGACGTCCATTCGTGAGCCTGCCGCCGCGTCTCGCCGAAACGGCTGCGAGGATGGCCTGAAGTCCCGACGAAATCGGCGCTTTCGGCGCCCGCCGCACACGCGTTCCGTCCCTTGCGCCGCCCCCTCCGCCACCGTATGCTGGCCGCCCGCACGGGTCGGACGGTCCAAACAAGTCTGGAGGCATCTCTGTTCAGCGCGATGAACCGGTCGCGGTGGGTGGTTTCGTGAGGACTCGTTGGTTGTTCCTCGGCTTCGCCGGCGCCCTGGCCGTGGCCGGGACAGGCACACTCGCCGCCAGCCTGCGTTCCAGTCAGGAAGCACAGCCGGCGCAGGAAGGGGCGGTCACGATTCCCGCCGGTCCCTTCAGCGACAGAGTCCTTCCCCAGCCGATCGCGTTCCCGCACGACCTGCACGCGGGCGGCAACCAGATGCCGTGCATGTATTGCCATTACTCGGCGGATCGCTCGCAGGACGCGGGCATCCCGCCGGTCCAGTTGTGCGCCGGCTGCCACGCGCCCGCCGGTGCACTGCTGTTTCGTCAACAGAGCCCCGAGCTGGCCAAGCTGCTCACGTACTGGACCGAGCAGCGGCCCATCCCCTGGAACCGGATCTACAAGCTGGCCGATCACGCTCACTTCCCGCACATGCGGCACGTGAATGCCGGCGTGCAGTGCCAGGAGTGCCACGGTCCGGTCGAGACGATGCGGGAAGTCGTGCAATGGTCTTCGCTGCGGATGGGGTGGTGCATCGAGTGCCACCGTCAGCGTGAAGTCCGCATCGACTGCGCCGTCTGCCACTACTAGCCAAACGAGCCGATCCATGGCGAACCGGATCGAGAGACGAGACTTCCTGAAGGTCCTCGGCGTGTCCGGCGCGGGCGTCGCAACCGCATGCGGCCCGGGCCAGCCCGCCGAGACCTTGCTGCCCTACGTCATCCCGAACGAGGAGATCGTTCCGGGCATCGCGACGTGGTACCGCTCGACCTGCCAGGAGTGTTCGGCAGGCTGCGGCATCAGCGTCAAGACGCGCGAGGGCCGCGCCATCAAGATCGAGGGCAACGCGCTGTCGCCGATCTCCCACGGCAAAGTCTGCTCGCGCGGCCACGCCGCCCTGCACGGCGTCTACAACCCGGATCGCGTGCCGCAAGCGCTGACGCGCGCTGCCGCGACCGACGCCTGGCAGCCCGTGACCTGGGACGAGGCCGAAGAACAGCTGGCCCAGGCGCTCGCACAGAACCGCGGCCGTGCCGTGTTCCTGAGCGATGCGACGACCGGCACGATCGACCGACTGATCGATGAGTTCTGCGCCGCCTTCGGCATCCAGCGCGTGCGCTATGCGCCCTTTGCGTGGGAGCCGTTGCGCGCCGCGAACCGACTCGTGTTCGGTCGCGATGTGTTGCCCGTACACGACTTCGCCGCCGCCGAAACCGTCATTTCGTTCGGCGCCGATTTCCTCGAGACGTGGGTCTCGCCCGTCGATTACGCGCACGGCTTCGTCCGCGGCCACGCCTATGATCGCGGACAACGCGGTCACTTCATCTCCGTCGCGCCGCACCAGTCGCTGACGGACATGAACTCCGACGAGTGGGTGCCGGTCACACCGGGCACCGAGCACCTCGTCGCCATCGCCATCGCACGCATCCTCATGGACGACGGCCGGGATGCCGGCGGTGCGGCCGCGCTGCTCGCGAGCGTGAACGTGGAGGCGAACGCGCAGGCCGCGGGCGTGTCCACGGAGCGACTGCGCCAGATGGCGACCCACTTCGACCGTGCCGGCGCCTCGCTGGCCGTGGGACCGGGTGTCGCTTCGACGCACCGCGCCGCCACACAGCTTGCCGCCGCCGTCGCCGTCCTGAACGCCGTTGCCGGCAACCTGGGCCGGACCGTCCGCTTCACGACGATCGAGCAGAGCGCATCGGGTCTGGGCACGTATTCCGACATGCAGGCGCTGCTGCAGCGGATGACTGCCGGCGAGGTCGGTGCGCTGCTGGTCCACGGCCCGAATCCGCTGTACAGCATGCCGGAGTCACAGGCGGTCTCGGCCGCGCTGGACGCCGTCGGCTTCGTCGCGTCGTTCTCGTCGTATCTCGACGAAACGTCGGCGCGCGCGCGCTTGCTCCTGCCGGACCATCATTTCCTGGAGAGCTGGGGCGACGCGCACCCCCGGTCGACTGTGGCCGCCGTCGTGCAGCCCGTGATGATGCCGGTCTTCAATACGAAGCAGACGGGCGATGTGCTGCTGTCCGCGGCGCGCCGGGTGGGAACGCCGCTGAGCGCGACGGCGACGACGTATCACGATTATCTGCGGGACCGCTGGCGTCGCGAGATCTATCCAGCCGCCGGCGCCGCGGCGCCGTTCGACGACTGGTGGCACGAGACGCTGCAGGTCGGATTCGTCGCGACGGCCGCGGCGCCCGCGCCGCCTCCGGCGGTGACACCCGCCGGCCTCGCGCAGATTCCGATGGATGCCGCGCCCGCTTCATTCGATGGCGATGCGGCGGATCCGGTGTTGGTCGTCTATCCGTCGGCCAAATTCTACGATGGCCGGATGGCGAACCGGCCCTGGCTGCAGGAGCTGCCGGACGCGGTCACGAAATACACGTGGGGCTCATGTGTCGAGTTGAGTCCCGAGCTGGCGGACGAGCTGGGCGTCGATGATGGCCACGTCGTGACGGTCGAGACCGCGCAAGGCTCCGTCGAGGCGCAGGCGTTCCGGCACCCCGGCATGCGGCGCGACGTGGTCGCGCTGCAGCTTGGCCAGGGCCACGAGGGCTTCGGCACGTACGCGGAGAACCGCGGCGTGAATGCGGTGCGGCTGCTCGCGCCGGTTGCCGATGCCGCATCGGGCGGCCTCGTCTGGACGCAGACCCGTGCGCGCGTGCGGCCGCAGGGAGATTGGCAACGGCCCGCGCAGTCGGGCCTGTTCACGACGCAGCGCGGCCGTGGTATCGCGCAGGCCGAAACGCTGGCGGCTGCGGTGGAAGCGGATCGCAGCCGTGGCCTGCCCATCCTCGGCGCGGTCGCGGCGACAGAAGCCGAGCACGCGGAAGGCGAGGAAGAGCACGGCGGCGGCCACCCGATGGATGCGCATCAGACGCAGCTCAGCGAAAGCGGCGGCTTCCGCCCGATCGATGTGGATGCCTCGCCCGCCGGCTATCCGCCGCCCGGCACGCACTACGGCGAGTACTCGGAGACGCAGCCGCGCTGGGCGATGTCGGTCGATCTGGAGCGTTGCATCGGTTGCAGCGCGTGTCAGATCGCGTGTCAGGCGGAGAACAACATCGGCATCGTCGGGCCGAAGCTGGTCGCGCAGGGCCGTCAGATCCAGTGGATCCGGATCGAGCGGTACTTCGAGGGCGAGGGCGAGACGCTGCAGTCCCGGTTCCTGCCGATGATGTGTCAGCACTGCGGCAACGCGCCATGCGAGCCGGTCTGCCCCGTCTATGCGGCCTACCACACGCCGGACGGCCTGAACGCGCAGGTCTACAACCGCTGTGTCGGCACGCGCTACTGCGCGAACAACTGCCCGTACAAGGTCCGCTACTTCAACTACTTCAGCTACGAGTGGCCGGAGCCGCTCAACTGGCAGTTGAACCCGGATGTGACGGTGCGGGAGAAGGGCGTCATGGAGAAGTGCACGTTCTGCGTGCAGCGGATCCGTGATGCGGAGAACACGGCCCGGCTCGAAGGCCGCGGCGTGCGTGATGGCGAGATCACGACGGCCTGCGCGCAGACGTGTCC
>JBFJPA010000113.1:0-10906 GCA_041617355.1 Longimicrobiales bacterium | reverse complement strand
GGCCCGGTCGGCGGTGGCGGGCGCTTCCTCTCACCCGCCGCCGCGCCTTATGCTTCGCGCCCGTCTTCCTGAGAAACCCGAGAGCCCATGCCATTCCACGAACGGCCCGTCTTCCCCCGCGGTTTCCGCTGCGCCGCCCGCAATGTCGGGCTCAAGGCGACCGCGAAGGACCTGTCCCTCTTCGTCTCCGACGTCGATGCCGCCGCGGCGGCCATGTTCACACGCAACCGATTCCCCGGCGCGCCGATCCTGCTCGGCCGCGAGACGATTCGGGGCGGTACACTGCGCGCCATCGTCGTGAACAGCCGGGTCAGCAACGTCGCGACGGGCGAACAGGGCCTCGCCCATGCGCGTCGGATGGCCGCGGCCGCCGCCCGCGAAGTCGACACCTCCGCCGACCGCGTGCTCGTCAGCTCCACCGGTGTCATCGGTGTGCCGCTGCCCATCGACAAGGTCGAGGTCGGTATCGTCGGTATGGCGGCTGACCTCGTCGAGGATCCGCTCGTCGGCGCCGAGGGCATCATGACGACGGACTCGCACCCCAAGGCGCTCTCGACTTCGGTCGGCGAGGCGACGCTCACGATCGTTGCCAAGGGAGCCGGCATGATCGAGCCGAACATGGCGACCATGCTCGTCTATATCTTCACCGACGCTCGCCTGGACGCCGGCACGCTCGACGCCATGCTCCGCGATGCCGTACACGTCTCCTTCCACATGCTCTCCGTCGACACCGATACGAGCACGTCCGACACCTGCGCGATCCTGGCCAACGGCATGGCCGGCGCCGTCGATCTCGCCGCGTTCCGTGCCGCGCTGACCGCAGCGTGCATTCGGATGGCCGAGACCCTCGCCCGCGACGGCGAAGGCGCGACCAAGCTGTTGCGCATCACGGTGCGCGGCGCCGCGACCGAGGCGGAAGCACGAACGATCTCGAAATCCCTCGTCAATTCGCCCCTCGTGAAAACCATGGCCTACGGCGCCGACCCGAACGTCGGCCGCATCCTCATGGCGATCGGGAAGTGCTTCGACGCGACCTTGTTGCCCGATGCGACGGGCGCCTGCATCAACGGCGTCCGCGTCATCGAGGGCGGCCGCCGGGCCGACTACGACGATGTCGCCCTCCGCGAGCAGCTGCGTGGCGACCCGATCGACATCGAGATCGACCTCGGCGTCGGTCGCGGCGAGGCGACCGCCTTCGGTTGCGATCTCACGGAGGGCTACGTCAAGGAGAATGCGGCATACTACTCCAGTTAGGGTCGAGGGGGGACGGCGACGCGAGGAAGGGCAAACAGATAGCTACAAACAGACAACGCGGGACGCGGTCCGCCCGTCGCGCTGCTCGTCGCACTCGTTATCTTCTTCGTTGTCGCACTGGTCGCGGCATGGATTCCCGCGTGGCGCGCGTCGCGCATCGACCCCGTCGCCGCACTGCGCACGAGCTGACGAAATGGCGGAGCCCAGCGACATTCTGGAGGCTGCGAAGGCGGGCGACCTGGAGACGGTCGGAGCCATGCTCCGCGCGACGCCCGCGCTCGCCAATGCCGACGGTCCGTACCGCCGCACGTTGCTGCACGAGGCGGCGGAGCGGGATGATCTGTCCCTCGCACAACTCGCCATCGAGGCTGGCGCCGACCTCGAACGCGAGACCGAATGGGGCGACACGCCCCTCGAATGGGCCGCCCTGATCGGCGCCGTACGCGTCGCCCAATGCCTCCTCGATCACGGCGCGAAACGCTTCGATCTCGTGACCGCCGCCGGGCTGGGCCGCCTCTCCGACGTCCGCCAGTTCCTCGCGCTCGGCGACACTGGCGAGCACGACCGACCGCGCAGCCGACAGGCTGATGCGGCTGGCTCGCACGGCTGGGCAAGGGACAGCGCTCGCCTGCGCGGCGATCCCCTCGGCGATGCCTTCGTCCTCGCCTGCCGCAATGGTCACACCGAGGTGGCAAAGTCGCTCCACGCTGCCGGCGCCGCCATCGACGCGAAAGGCTACTTCGGCGCGACCGCACTGCACTGGGCCGCCATCCACGGCCACACCGAAACCGTGGAGTGGCTGCTCTCACACGGCGCCGACCCGAACACTCACGACGCACGCTTCGACGCCGCTGCCGATTCCTGGGCCCGCGAAGGCGGCCACACCACCCTCGCCGCACGCCTGACCCAGAACCCGTAACCCCCGCCGGCGCCCGTGCACCGGCCCGGGACCGCGAGCAAAGCGAGCGAACGCGCCCGTACCCGTGACCCGTGCCCCGACCCGCGAGCACTGCGAGCGACCGTGCCCGCGCCCGCGACCCGTGCCCGCGAGACGCGCCCATGCCCATGCCCGCGCCCCGCAACCCGTTCCGTTCCCGCTTGATTGATCCACGCGGACGCGCCACCTTCCAAATCCCCCACATATGGAACAGGTGCTCGCGACGCATGCTGGAGGAGCGTGTGCGTTCAACCCTCTTGACGGTACTGATCATGGGAGGCCTCGCGTCCGCTGCGGGTGCACAGGAGACGGCCCGCCCGTCCACGCTGGCCGGCCGGTCCACGGTGTACGCGCCGCGCGGCGTGATCGCGACCAGTCAGCCGCTCGCGAGTGCTGCCGGCCTGGCCGTGCTCGAACGAGGCGGCAACGCCATCGATGCCGCCGTGACGGCCGCGATCGTGCTCACCGTCGTCGAGCCGCACATGACCGGGCTGGGCGGCGACCTGTTCGCCATGGTCTGGAACGCGAAGGACGGCCGGCTGCACGGCCTGAACGCGAGCGGCCGGTCGGGCGCCGGCATGACGCGTGAGGCGCTGCTCGCCCGTGGCCGGGACCGGATGCCGGGCAGCGGCGCCGAATCGATCACCGTGCCGGGCGCACTCTCCGGTTGGGCCAGCCTCCTCGAACGCTTCGGCACGATCTCCCTGGCCGAGGCGATGGCGCCCGCGATTCGACTCGCCGAAGAAGGCTTCCCCGTCTCACCCATCATTGCCGCCGACTGGAAGGACGCGGAGGGCGGGCTGAGCCGCGATCCCGGCGCCCGGGCCACGTTCCTGCCCGAGGGCCGGGCGCCCCGCGCGGGCGAGTGGTTCCGCAATCCGGACTATGCGCGAACGCTGCGCGAGCTCTCGGAGCACGGTCCGAAGCACCTTTACGGTGGGCCGCTGGGCGATCGTATCGCGGCTGGTGTCGCCGCGCTCGGCGGCTTCCTCACACCCGCCGACCTGGCGGCGCACGCGCCCACGACGGTCGAGCCGGTTTCCGTGCCCTACCGCGGTTACCGCCTGTGGGAATTGCCGCCGAACGGGCAGGGTATCGCCGCCCTCGAGATGCTCCGCATCCTCGAGCCGTACGACCTGGCCTCCATGGGCCACAATTCGGCGGCCTACCTGCACCACCTGATCGAGGCCAAGAAGCTCGCCTACGCCGACATCGAGCACTACGTCGGCGATCCCGCCCACATGTCGCTCACGCCCGAGCAGTTGCTTGCCGATCCCTACATTAGTGGACGTCGCGCGCTGATCGACCCAGAGCGAGCGGCAAACCGGGTCGAACCCGGCGGCGCCGTGACCGCAAGCGAGACCATCTACCTCTCCGCCGCTGACGCCGACGGCAACATGGTCTCGTTCATCAACAGCCTGTACAGCGCCTTCGGTTCGAGCGTGGTCGTGCCGGGCACGGGCTTCGCCCTGCAGAACCGGGGCGCGGGCTTCACGTTGGACGCGGGCCGGGCGAACACGGTGGCGCCGGGCAAGCTGCCGTTTCACACCATCATCCCGGCGTTCGTCACCCGGTCCAACCGGCCGCAGGGCGTGACCCGGGATGCCGCGGGCGAGGAGCCATGGCTGGCGTTCGGCGTGATGGGTGGCGCGATGCAGCCCCAGGGACACGTGCAGGTTCTGCTGAATCTGCTCGTCTTCGGGATGGAGCCGCAGGCGGCCGTGGACGCGCCGCGGTTCCGGCATCTGTCCGGGCTACGCGTGGCCTTCGAGTCGCCGATCGGCGAGAATGTCAGGGAAGAGTTGAGTCGAATGGGGCACCAGATCGCGAATGAGTCGAACGTTTCGTTCGGAGGGGCCCAGCTCGTCATGCGATTGGCACGCGGCTGGGCGGCCGCGTCGGACCCGAGAAAGGATGGCCTTGCAGTCGGTCATTGAATTTCATGCGGAGTCGGTGCGCGTACGGCGTGACCGGCTCCGGACCCGGCCCGGTCTTACGTGAGACCGCACTCGATCCGTAGCCGGATCATTGGGTTGTTGCTGGTGCTGGCGCTGCCCCTGGTGGCGGTGCTAGCCACGGCGATCTACAGCGAGTACCGGACGAGTGTGCGGCGGGCGGAGAGCGCCGCGGTCGAGCTGGCGGTGGCGACGGCAAACGGGGTGTCGCAGGTGATCTCGGATGGACACGCCGTTCTGGAGCGGCTCGCGTTGGATCCCGCCATCCTCGCGCTGAACGAGCCTCGCTGCGCGCCGTGGCTCCGCGAAGTCAACGACGTCAGCCCCCAATTCGCGAACATCGTCGTGGCCGACACGCTGGGCACGGTGGTTTGTTCCGCGGTCCCTTCCGAAGCGGGTGCTGCGATCTCCGAGCGCCCCTGGTTCCAGGTCGTGCGGCTGACGCGAGGGCCGGCGACCGGCCGCTTCCAGATCGGCAGCCTCACGGGCCGGCCGGTCGTCGCCGTCGCGCACCCGATGTTCGATGCGACGGGCACGCTGGTCGGCATCGTGGCCGCTGGCATCGATCTGAGTCGTTTCCAACGGCTGCTGCGTGACCTGCCCCTGCCGCCCGACGCCGTCGTGACGCTGGCGGACGATGAGTGGACGGTCCTCGCGCGGTCCGTCGAACCGGAGCGGTGGGTCGGTCAGACCCTGCCCGGCGACACGGTACCCGAGCAGCAGGTCGCGCCGGGCATCGGGATCATCCGCGCCGGCGGTCTCGAGGGCATCGACCGGGTGTTCGGCTTCGCGCGAGTCGACGCGACCAACTGGCGGGTCTACGCGGGCGTGCCCGAGACCTGGGTCTACGCGCCGGTCCGCGAAGCGCTCGTACGCCGCGGCGCCAGCGTCGTCTTCGTCCTTGCCCTGGTCTCCGCACTCAGTGTGCTGTTGTTCCGCCGCGTGTCGCACTCGCTGGCGGCGCTGGTGGACGGGACGCGAGCCACGGCGGAAGGCGAGGGCGCGCGAGTGCCGGAAGCGGGCCCGACCGAGGTCGTCGCCATCGCCCGCCAGTTCAATGCGACACTCGCGGCGCGGGATCGTGCGGAGGAAGATCTGCGTCGCGCCCGCGAGCGGTACGCCTCGATTCTGCGCAACGCGGTGTCGGGCATCTTCGTCGCGACGCCAGAAGGCCGTTTCGTCGAGGTCAATGCGGCGCTCGTTCGCATGCTCGGCTACCCGTCGGAGACGGCGCTGCGCAGTGTGAATGCGCGAATTGTGTTTGCCGATCCCGGCTTGTTCGATGGCATGGTCGAGCGGGCGCTGGCCAGCGAGCGAATCCAGGGCGAGGAGGCGGAGTGGCGCCGCTTCGACGGCGAGTATGTCGTGGCCCGGCTCAGCGCCAGCCTGGCGATCACGTCCGAGGGGGACCGCGTCATCGAGGTCATCGCCGAAGACGTGACGGAGCGGCGCGCGCTCGAGCAGCACTTGCAGCAGACCCAGAAGATGGAAGCGATCGGCCGACTCGCGGGTGGTGTCGCGCACGACTTCAACAATCTGTTGACGATCGTTCGTGGCCAGGCGCAGTTCCTGCTTCTGGGCGCGGGCCGCGAGGAAGACGTCAAGGAGCACGCGACGGAGATCGTCGAAGCGACGAAGCGCGGCGCCCGACTGACGCGCCAGTTGCTGGCGTTCGGGAGGCGCCAGCTGGTGCAGCCCATGCCGCTCGAAATCAACGATGTGATCACGAATCTCGAGCCAATGTTGCGCCGCGTGACGGGCGAAGAGATCCGTTTCGCGATCCGTTTGCCCGAGGGGATGCCGCCCGCACACGCCGATCCGGGACAGGTCGAGCAAGTCGTCATGAACCTCGTGTTCAACGCACGGGATGCCATGTCGAACGGTGGCGACCTCGTGCTCGAGACGCGCGCCGTCAGCCTGTCGCCAGAGGATTGCCGCGGACGCGTGAGCGCCCGGCCAGGCGACTGGGTCGCGATCAGCGTGAGCGATACGGGTGAGGGCATTTCGCCCGACATGATGGGCCGCGTCTTCGAGCCGTTCTTCACCACCAAGCCGCAGGGGCAAGGCACGGGTCTCGGCCTGGCCACCGTGTATGGCATCGTGACGCAGGCTGGCGGTTGGATCGAGGTCGAGTCGGTGCCTGGCGAAGGGTCCCGGTTCAGCGTTTTCTTGCCTCGCGCGATCGCCATGCCCGAGCCGGAAGCGCTGCCCATGGCGGCCCCAGCCGTCGGCGAGCTGCTCGGCACGATCCTCGTCGTCGAGGATGAAGCGCCGGTCCGGAAGGTCGTCGTGGGGGCATTGGCCCGCCGCGGTCATACCGTGCTGGAAGCCGAGGGCGGCACGGAGGCCCTGGCCGTCGCGGCGGCGCACGCGAACACGATCGACCTGCTGGTCACGGATGAGATGATGCCGGGCATGCGGGGAAGCCAGCTGGCCGAGAAGCTGTTGCCGAGGCGACCGGGTATGCGCGTCCTGTTCATGTCGGGGTACGCCGATCGCATTCCGACGGGCTCGTCGTTCCAGGGCGTGCCTTCGCTGTTCCTGGCCAAGCCGTTCTCGCAGGAGGAGTTACTGGCGGCCGTCGCGACCCTGTTGCACGCGAAGCCCAAGGCGGGCGCGGGCGGGCTCGCCCATGCTGGTTGACGCCGCAACCCTTTGCCGGGCTTGACGTTCCCGCCCATCCACAGTACGTTCCAGCGTACGACGCGGGGCCGGTTCGCCTCTCCTCGGCGACCTCGGCCCCGACGTGTGTCGGGGTCATGAGCCCCGCGCGAAATGACGGTAAGGTGAATGCAATTCGTTGACTTGATCCAGGCGAAGCCGCTGCTTCGCGCCATCCAAGACCTCGGCTGGACCACCCCCACACCCATCCAGATCAAGGCCATCCCGTTGGCGACCGCCGGCAAGGATGTCGTCGGCATCGCGCAGACGGGAACGGGCAAGACGGCGGCGTTTCTGCTGCCCGCGCTGATGAAGCAACTCGGTCGCGAAGGCCTGCACACGCTCGTTCTCTGTCCGACCCGCGAGCTCGCGCAGCAGGTCGCAGCGGACGCGCGGGAGCTCTGCCGCCACGCGGAGCTCTTTGCGAGCGAGGTGGTGGGTGGTGAATCGATGCGTCGTCAGATCCGGGACCTGCGCGCGGGACTCGATGTCCTGGTCGCGACGCCCGGCCGGCTGATCGACCACATCGAGCGGGGCAACGTCGATCTCTCCGCGGTCGAGACGCTCGTGCTCGATGAGGCCGACCGCATGTTGGACATGGGCTTCCGCCCGCAGATCGAGACGATCCTGCGCCAACTGCCCAAACAGCGCCAGACGTTGCTCTTCTCGGCGACCATGCCGAACGGCGTGCACGCCCTGGCACTGCGCATCATGAACGAGCCCGATTGGGTCGAAGCCACGCCGCCCGCCACGATCGCCGACCGTGTCGAGCAGACGCTCTATTCGGTCCGCGCCGAGATGAAGCCCGCGTTGCTGATCCACCTGCTCAATGAAGCGGCAGACTGGGACCAGGTCCTCGTCTTCACGGGGCGCAAGAGCGGCGCCGACGCGCTAGTCTCGCGCCTGCAGGCCGCGGGCATCAACGCGACGGTGATGCACGGCGATCGCGACCAAAAGGAGCGGCGTCAGGCACTGGACGCATTCACGGACGGCCGCGCCCGCGTGCTCGTCGCGACCGATGTGGCCCAGCGCGGCCTCGACATCGAAGGCATCAGCCACGTCGTCAACTACGACGTGCCACGCAACCCGGACGACTACGTGCACCGGATCGGCCGGACCGCCCGCGCCGGAGCGTCGGGGACCGCGGTCACGTTCATGTCCGCGACGGAGCTGGCCGCCGTGAAGGACATCGAACGGCTGCTCGGCGAGCCGCTGCCACGGGTCTCGCTCGAGGCCTACGACTACGCGGGTGGCGCGCTGGCGTCGCAGTCCGCGCCCGTCGCACGCGTGAATCGCGCGGGTGGCCGCTTCGGCGTGCGCAGCGCTGACGACCTCTCGCCCGAAGAGCTGCAGGAGTTGCTCAAGGTCGGCTAGGGGATTTCTTCCGGGGAGCGATGGAACGAGGGAAGCGGTCGGCGCTTCCCTTTTTCGTGGCAAGCAGGCTAGCGCCCCGCGCCCTGCCGGCCGAGACCTCGCCTCACTCCGTTCCTACCCGCACCACGAATCGTCCCGCGTATCCGCGAAACCGCTCCTCGAGGTCCGAAACGACCTGCTCCGGCGCCAGCGCGAGCAGGTGTTCGACATCGTAGTTCCAGGGGAAGAGCTCGCGTCGATCGGGACGGTTGCGATAGCCCGCGTCGTACGCGGCGCCGACCGGCAAGTCCGCGAAGCGGTCGCGCGCGAGATCGGTCCGCACAAAAAACGCGTTGTTGTAGTGCAGGGAAGCGAGCACGTAGCCGGCCGGTCGCACGACAGCCGCGGCCGCGACGATCGAGCAGCCGTAGAAATGATCGCCCGACCAGGTGTGTTCAGGGTCGTAGGTGACGGCGAAATGGACCGGCGGCGGCACCTTCTCGTTGATCTCCATCGTGATGACGCCGGGCCGGAACGCGCGCAGCAACGCGGCGGCGATGTCGAGGTCGTACGAGTCGAGGTCGAGGTTCAGCACTTCGAATGACGCAGGCACATCCTGCCGCAGGAGCAGTGCGCCGACGTTGTCCGGCGTGACCGTTTCGCGGACGGTCGTCGCACCGGGGAACTGGCGGTAGGCGAATTCGAGGCGGGTGAACTTTGCGGCATTGTTCTCGACCGCGAGCCCGCGCCATTCCGGTTGGCGGTACAGGGCGAGTGTGCTCGATTGCGTCACGCCATCCCCTG
This sequence comes from Longimicrobiales bacterium, assembly GCA_041617355.1. GTDB lineage: Bacteria > Gemmatimonadota > Gemmatimonadetes > Longimicrobiales > RSA9 > JBFJPA01. The sequence continues at coordinate 1,942 of JBFJPA010000113.1, read as the reverse complement.
CCGCGATGTCCACGACGAAGCCGGCTTCGATGCCACACGCCTGCAGGATGCGCAGCAATTCCTGACTCTCGCCCGCGTGCGAGCGATCCACGGTCAGCGCAGCGCGTGCGTGCCGGCGCAGCTGGCGCGCGCTCGTGCCCGACGGCCTCGGCAGCCACCAGCGAAGCCGTCGCCAGAGTGCGTAGAGGCTGGGATGTCGACGGACGAATCGCCCGATCACGAGGCTCATCCGGCTCCATGTCAGATCGTCTCCGATCCCGGCGCGTTCGGTTCGTCATCGACCATCTGAATGATCGGTGCGGGTCTGCGATGGAACCGGAGCTCGAAGACGTCCGGACGGGCGTAGTGACCGGCCGAGTCGAGTTGCCACTTCGGGCCGATGAGCTGATGCTGTTGGACGTCCGCGTATAGAATGCCTTCTTCCTCCGCGAGCGGCCCGGCCACGAGCTTGCCGTCCGGATCGACGATCACGCTCAACCCTGGATTCACCCAGCCTTTGATAGTGCCGAGGTACTCGCTCTTGAAAGCGAGGTCATCGGGAACGTCGTCAATGTGAAAGGCCTGGCATACGCCGACGACGAAACAGCGACCTTCCTTGGCGATGTGTCGCATCGAGGAGATCCAGGGCTCGCCGCGGTCCCAGGTGGGTGCGATATGGACTTGCTCGCCCCATGCACCCAGCGTGTAGCGGGCGAGGGGCATGTAGTTCTCCCAGCAGAGGAGGCCTCCGACGCGGGCGAAGGGGAGCGAGTAAACCTCGAGGTCGCTCCCGTCCCCCTGTCCCCACACCAGTTTCTCACCCGCGGTCGGGACGAACTTCCGGTGCCGACCGAGCAGTTGGCCGTCCTCTGCGATGTAGACGAGCGTGTTGTACAGCGTAGCGTCGCTCGCCTCCGAGTTCCGCTCATTCACGCCGATTGCCAGAGCAACGCCGGCCGCAGCAGCAGCTTCACGAAGCCGATCGATCTCGGGTCCCGGGATCGAGATCGCGCTTCCGTGCAGTCGTGTGTAGAGGTCTCGTAACGGGTGGGTCTTGCCCGGCGGGATGAACCAGACCCAGACCGGATAGCCGGACACGAAGGCCTCGGGGAAAGCAACGAGATTCGCGCCGCCATCCGCGGCTTGCCGAATGAGATCGCAGGCCTTGTCCAGCGTAGCATCGAGGTTCAAGAAGACTGGGGCGGCTTGAACCGCCGCGATTCGAAACGACTCCGCATTCGCCACTCGAAACTCGCGCTCGGGAGGAAACCGTCCAACGGCTGGAAAGGCTACTGCCACGATGCCGACCCGGAGCGTGAGTGGCAAGGCGAGTGCGCCGGACCACGGAGTTTACACCATCACGCCGGAAGTTCGGGAACGGGTTTGAGCCGCATCGTCCACGAGCGCCACGCGAAGAAGCCGAAGTAAAGGGCCCCGAAGTAGCTGTAACGGACACTGAACACGGCCAGCGCGTCGTGGCTCTGCACCGCGAGAATCCAGACGTGCAGGACCACGGAGACGAGCAGGTGGAGTGTGATGAGCCAGTGGACGACACGCTCCCATGTTCCGCGGTACTGCACTTCGCCCGCGAACCAGAGCATGCCCGCCAGGCCCCAACTCCCGAGTACGGTGATGATGACGTCGGGGAAAAACGGCATGTCACTCAGGTCGAGCCGCACGATGACTCGGACCACGTGGAAGATCGTCCCGGCTGTGTAGACGGCGGCGACAACGTGCGAAAAGCTGCCGCGCAATAGGGCGCCAGGTTGCATCACAACGCGACCTCAGTCAAAGGCCGATGGGCTGCGGCCGAGCGGCCCCGCTGTTCAGCCGCCCGCTCCAACCGCGTATTGAACAGCATTGTCATCACCGTTGCTGCGTTCGAACCATGCTTCCACATGGGACGCGAAAGCAACGCCGTGAGCTCCGAGCGGGTGATCGGCAACAGGCTGCTTCTGCCGCG
>JBFJPA010000112.1:0-10908 GCA_041617355.1 Longimicrobiales bacterium | reverse complement strand
GGAGCCGCCGCCGGAGCCGAGGATCACGTCGGACGCGAGGCGAACCCGCGAGGCCAGGCCCCGGCTGAAGGTCAGCCACCCGGCTTCGCCGGTGACGGCACCGTCGTATCGGACGCCGAGGCCTTCGACGGCTGAGCCGGCGCTGCCGGTCAGGGTCCGGCCGGCGCCGGAGGCCGCGAAGCCGCCGATCGTGCCGGCCACGTCCACGCCCGTCCACGCGCCGGCGGCGATGTCGAGCGAAGCGGAACCATCGGCGCCGCCGGGTGTGAACGAGACTTCGAATCCGGCCGCGGATCCCCACGAGCCGTGCTCGAGGCGAAGCTGGCCACCCTCGTCGGAGGCGCGGATGACTGTCGCATCGCGGCCCTGTTGGGTCGCCGTGAAGCCCGCGAAGTCGAGCGTGCCGCCGCCCAGGTTGTTGGACGACACGTTCAGCGTGAAGCCGGCGCTGCCCTCCGTGTCCGCGGTGGCGGTGAGAACACCGCCCTGCCAGCTGACGGTGGCGCCGGCGCCCAGGGCCTGTTGTGCCGCAGTCCGCAAATCGGCCAGGGTGCTGCCGCTGGCGACGACGAAGGAGGACAGGAACGCCGAGCCATCACGGCGGGTGCCGGACAGCGTGAACGTGTCACCCGCAGCGACGCCGGCGCTGGAGCCGGCCTGGTGCAGGTTGGTCAGGAGCGTCGCATCGTCGGCCGCCGTGCCGCCCGCATCTCGGTGCAGCGCGGCGCCCGCGGCGACGATATGCCGCAGCGGTCGGGCGAACTCGGCGTTCAGTGCCGCGACGATGTCGGACATCGTCATGCCGTCGTTGAGCGCGACAGCGTAGGAACGGTTTGTCGCGGTGTCACGGACCGTGAGCGTGTCCGCCTGCCCGTCATCCGAGTACGTGCCTGCGAAGCCGACGCCGGTCACGGCGGCACGCGTCGAGGCTCGCGTGATGTTCACCGCATAGGTGCCGGCCTGGCTCGCGTCGGTGGATGCCGCATACGTCAGTCCGGCCCCGGTGGTCGTGCCGAATACGCCCATCAGCCGGGCCACGGCCTCGGCCCCGTTTTCGACGGCCGTGCGCAGCTTCGTCGCGTTGACGGTGTAGCGGCCGGTCCGGCTGATCTCGATGCCGATCTCGGCGAGGCGGCCGTAGCCGCCCGTCGCGCCGGGATCGAGGATCGTGTTGAGCGCGGACCGCAGCGTGGACCGCATGGTGCGCAACACGGCATCGCCGTGCAGCGGCTGGGCGGCTGCGCCCTCCGGCGGCGGCGCGAGCTGCGTGTCCACGAACTCGGCCAGCGCGTTGTACGTGTCGACGACCTTCTGGATCGCGGCGACGCCGGCATCGACATCGCGCGAGACGTTCACCTGGACGGTCGTGTTCGGGTCGGCGGCGCCGAGCCGAAGCGTAAGGCCGGGCACGGCGTCCGCGACCGTGTTCGTCGCACTCCGCACGTACGAGCCGTTCAACTCGACCTCCGCGTCGGCGCCGGCCGCGACGGTCCGTGCCCGTCCGACCGTGGTCGTCGTGAACGCACCGAAATCGAGCGTGCCGCCGCCCTCGTTGTGTGCCACGATGGTGAGGCCGAGCCGGCTGTCGCCGCCGGTTCCGTCGGTCACCGTGATCCGGCCGGAGGCATCGATCGAGGCCGTGGCCGGACGGCTGCCCGCGCCGAAGCCGTCCACCGAGCTGTTCAGTCGGTCGAGCAGATGCTGCACGCGGTCGTTGTTCGCGACCGTGTACGACACGGAGAACGTCGAGCCATCGCCGCGCGTGCCCGACAGCGTCAGCGTGTCGCCGGCCCGCACGTCGGCGTCCGCGCCACCGGACCAGAGGTTGGTCAGTCGCGTGGTCGCCGTCGCGGCGGCCGCGCCGCCATCACCGAGAACAGCCGATTGGACCTGCTGCGCCACGGCGCTCCGGCCGCCCCGCAACACGCCGAGCGTCTCGAGAATCCGATTCGCGTCCGTGAACGATGTCGAGCCGCGAATGACCAGGCGGAAGCTTGCGCCTTCCTGCACGACGGTCGCCGTGATGCCGCGACCTGCCAGGCCGGCGGCCGCGTTGATCGCGGCAGCCACATCCTCGAGCGACATCGCGGACGGGTCGAGCGCGACGGACAGGCCGCCAATGTTCACCGCGCCGGCGGCGGGCGGGGCCGTAAAGCCGCGCAGCGCCGCGATCGTCGCAGTCGTATTGGCGAATGCGTCGCTCGTCGCGCCGCTCGTGTTCAGCGTCTTGATGGATGTCGTCGAATCGAGCAGTCCGATCGAACGCAGCACGCCCGCCGCGCCATCGACCAGATCGATGCCCGCTTCGCCCGTCTTCGTGCTGGAAAGCACGAGGCGGTGTCCGCTCGCCGTGGACAACACGGACGCGGAAACGCCCATGCCGCCGTTCGCGTTCGCATCGTTGATGCGGCGCGCGACGGCATCCAGCGAGTCGGTCGACAACACCTCGATGCGCCGACCATTGATGACGAACTCGCCGGCCATGCCGAGCGCGTCCGAGCGCGTGGCGAAGACATCGCCGCCCAGCGTCTCCGCCCGCGCCAGCGACAGCACGCGGACGGCGTGCGAGCCGACCGCAGCGGCGCTCGTGGCGGATGCCGAGGCGATCGACGTGCCGCCCGACAGGCTCACCTTGTTGGTGCGCAGCGCATCACCGGCCACTGCGCTGGCCGCGTCCTTCAGGGCGCGGACCTTCGTTTCGAACTCCGACCAGGCCGACGTGCGACGCTTGCCCGCATCTACCTGCGCCTGCAGCCGGTTGATCGGCCGAGACTCGAGCGTCACGATCTGATCAATCAGATCGCGCCACTGGATACCGCTCGCGAGTCCGCTGAACGTGCCGATCGGTGACAACATGGTCCCCTACCTTGTTGCGGAGCCCGGAGCCGATCCAAGTCGGCTCCGGGCTTTCCGTCACTTCCTGCTACGCCGGGTTCGACTACTGGAGAAGACGCAGCACCAGCTGCGGCGCCGCATTGGCCTGCGCAAGCATCGCAACGCCCGCCTGCTGCAGGATCTGGTTCTTCGTGAACTCCGCCATCTCGGCCGCCATGTCGGCGTCACGAATCGTGGACTCCGCAGCCGCGAAGTTCTCGATCGCCGTCTTCACGTTGGCCGTGGCGTAGTCGATCCGGTTCTGCGTGGCGCCGATGTCACCGAACACGCCCGAGATCGTCGTGATCGCCGCATCGATGTTGACCAGCGCGGACTGCGCGCCAGCCTTGGTCGCCAGCGTCGAGGCGTCGAGACCGAGCGTCGCGAGACGCAGGTCGAGCGACGTGATCGTCACGCTGTCCGCACCACCCGCACCGTAGTTGCCGCTCGAGCTGACCAGGAACGACGTGTTGCCACCGGCGACGACCACGTCACCCGCGAGGTTCGGCGTGCCGATGTCGAAGCTGGCGCTCGTGTCGATCGTGACACCGAAGGCGTCGAAGTTGATCGACTGCGCGCCACCCGCCAGCACGGTGACCGTCTGCGACAGCGAGCCCGTCGAGTTCGTCAGCGTCACGGCACCGGCCGTCTGCGACACCGTGTACGTGTCGGCCAGCGTGCCGCTCAGACGGATCGCGCTGAAGCCCACGGCCGTGTCGAGCGTCGTGCCGGCCGCCGCCAGATCGGCCTGGTTGCCCAGCGTGCCGTTCAGCAGCGTCGCGGCCTGGAACTTGGTCGTGGTGACGATACGCGTGATCTCGCCCTGCAGCTGCGCGAACTCGTCCTGGATCAGGCCGCGGTCCGTGTCGTTCACGTTGTCCGAGGCCGACTGCATCGCGAGCTCCTTCATCCGGTCCACGATGTTCTGGACCGTCTGCGTCGCGCCTTCCGCGACCTGCAACAGCGACGTCGCCTGCTCCGCGTTCCGGGCTGCCTGACGAAGCGCACGCGTGTCGGCGCGCAGCTTGTTGGCGATACCGAGGCCGGCCGCGTCATCGGCGGCACGGTTGATCCGGAAGCCCGACGACAGGCGACCAATGCTCTTGGTCACGCTCATGCCGGTCTGGCCGAGGATCCGCTGCGAGTTGAGCGCTGCTGCGTTGGTGTTGATTCGCATGACTGTTTGCTCCTAGCACCTTACTGCCTGACTCTGTTGGGACGTCCCTGTCCCGCTGTCCTGCACCGGACCTTGTGCGACCGGCTGGGCAGGCATTATCGGCGGCTGGGTCGGCCACTTTAGGGAGAGAGGGAAAGGGACCGGGAAACGGACAGGGAAAGGTCGAGGGGGTAGGGGCTCAGGGGAGTTCGATCTCCATTGGATCTCAATGGTCGGGCGCGGGGACCGGCACGCCCACGCTGGTCACCGGCGGAGCCGTGCCAGGATCGGGCAGGCTCGGGATGCCCATGGGGACCGTCGGCGTATCGGGGTCGGCGAAGGGGATCAGGATCGAGACGCGTCGGTTGGCCTGGTCGAACGGATTCTCCGTCACGCGCAGGGCGCGGTCCGCATGGCCGCGGACCTCGCGGACCCGGTCGGCCGGAATGCCCGCGGAGGTGAGCACCCGCCGGGCCGCATTGGCGCGGTCGGCCGACAGTTCCCAGTTCGAGTAGGTCCGGCCGTTGCCGAACGGGCGCGCGTCCGTGTGGCCCTCGATGACGACATCGTTGGCGAGGTCGCTGAGCTCCTCGCCGATGATGCGGAATGCCCGCTCCGCCACGGGCTGCGGCACGGCCGAGCCCAGGTTGAAGAAGGCGTCGCCGCTCTTCGCGTCGATCAGCTCGACGCGCAGGCCTTCGTTCGTGACGAGCACCTCGAAGTTGCCGGACAACTTCGAGAGCTCGGCGTCCTCGGAGAGACGCAGCCGGATGCGCTCGGCGGCGTTCATGAAGCGGCCGCGCTGGTAGTCGCGCGCCGCCATCGCGATCATGCGCGCGCCCATGTGCTCGATCGCGTTGCCGTTCGACATCGGATTCTGCCCGGCGCCGAACCCCTTCTTGAAGCCGACCGGGTTCTGGAAGTAGCCCTGGATCATGTCCTTGTGCTGCGCGTCCATCCCCATGATCCACATGACCATGAAGAACGCCATCATGGCCGTCACGAAGTCGGCGTACGCCACTTTCCAGGCGCCGCCGTGATGGCCGCCGTGGCCGCCACCCTTCTTCTTGACGATGACCCGGACCGGTTCTTTGTCCTTCACGCGTCCCCCACCCGTTGCCCGTCAGGCCTCACGCCGCCGCCTTGCCGCGGTTGCGCGTCAGGTTCTCCAGCTCCGCGAACGACGGCCGCTCCGCCGGCGCGATGTTGCGCCGCGCGAATTCGACTGACGTGATCGGGGGGTCGCCACGGGCGAACGACAGGATCGCTGTCCGGATGCACTTCATGTAGGCGTCCTCCGCATCCACCCGCGCCTCCACGGCCTGGGCGATCGGGTTCACCACGCCGTAGGCCAGCAGCACGCCCACGAACGTGCCGACCAGGGCGGCCGCCACGCTCTTACCCACATCCTCGGCCGATCCGCCGATCTTGCCCATCGTGATAATCACGCCCAACACGGCCGCCACGATGCCGAAACCGGGCATGCCGTCCCCGACCTTGTACAATGCGCCGGGCACGGCCGCCGCATCGTGGTGGTGTTTCTCGAGATCGAGGTCGAGAATCTCCGACAGGTGGTGGTCATCGACCGCGCCCGTCAGCATGACCTTCATCGTGTCCGACAGGAAACTGACGGCGTGATGGTTGTGCTGGAACTTCGGGTACCGCTTGAACAGCTCGCTCTTTTCCGGGTCCTCGATGTGGCCTTCGATCCCGACCAGGCCGTCCCGCCTGGCCGCGTAAAACAGCTCGTACAGCACCTGGAGCAGCTCCGAGTACGCGGCCCGGTTGTAGGGAGACGGCTTGAGCAGGCCCATGACCTGTTTGAACATCTCCATGACGACGGGCGGTTTGTTCGCTACAATGACAGCGCCGAGGGCACACCCGCAGATGATGATGAACTCGGAAATCTGGATGAGAACGGCAATGGCCCCGCCGTGCATGGTATAGCCGACGAGGATGCTTCCGAAGACGACGACGAGGCCGATGACGAGAAACACGTCCGATTCCTGTCCGGGTCCATGAAGGCATCTTCGCCCTCGGGGGGCGGCCGGAGTGGCATTATCGGCGCGAACGTGCAAAACTTGGGGCCATGGAATCGACGGTTCTGAATCCGGGCACGGACGCCGCGAGGCGGGCCCTGACCGCGTCGCTGGTGGCGGGCATCGCGCACGATCTGAACGGTCGGTTGGGTGCGTTGCTCGGCGTGTCGCACCTGGCGCGGGCTTCGGCGGCGCTGGACGACGACCTGGTCGAGGTGTTGGATGAGCAGATCGGCCGGCTCCGGGAAGCGGTCGGGCTGCTGCGGTCGGTGCCGCTGTCGGACGGGTCGGGCGAGGCGAAAGCATTGTCGCTCGCCGACATCGTGAATTCGACGGTCCGTCTCTACCGCTGCCGTGGGGGTCCGGACCTGGCCTCGATCCAGGTCATTGCCGAGGGGGATCCGCCCATCGTGACGGCAGTTCCGCCCGCCCTGATCGAAGCGTTGCTGCTGGGCCTGGCGGCGACAGAGCGCGGCCGGGCCGGCCGGTCCTGTGCGGTGCGGATCACCTACGGCGCGGTGGACGGCGGCTCGCGGGTCCGGCTCGAGCGGGATGGTCCCGAGCCTGCTGATGAAGAGGCGATTCTCGGTGAGGCGGATGAGGCGGCAGTGTTGGCTGCCGCGGCGACGCGCGCCGAGGTCGCCGGGGCCCGGCTGTTCCGGGCGGACACCGGCGTGGTCGAGGTTACCCTGCCCTAGGGTTCGCTCTGCGTCTTCTTCGAGAGCCAGGCGCGCGCCGCATCCACGTTGGTCGCGCGCCGGTTCTCTTCCGCGATCTGCGAAACAATCTCTTCGCGCACGATGCCGACCTTGGAGGGCGCTTCGATCCCGATGCGCACACCGCGGTGATCGCAGGCGAGAACGACGATTCGAATGCCCCCATCAATGAGGATGGCGTCGCCCGGGCGTCGGCTCAGAACCAGCATGGGGGTCTCGGCCTCACCGCTTCATGTCGAGGATGGTCTGCAGCATTTCGTCGGCTGTCGTAACGAGTCGGGCGGCGGCAGAGTACGCGTTCTGGAACCGGATCAGCTGCACCAATTCCTCGTCGATGCTGACGCCGGACACGCTGCTGCGTCGGAGTTCCGCCTGTGAGGCCAGGACATCGTGCGTGGCGACGGCATCGCGGGCCGCGCGAATCTCCGCGCCGAGATCACTGACCTGGCTTGCATAGGAATCGGCGATGGAGCGACCGCCGAGCGAGGCGACCGGCGCGTCGCGCAGCGAACCGAGTGCGAGTGCGACGTCATTGCGACCGGCGCCGTACGTCGGCAATCCGGTGCCGGCGTCGGTGGCGGGCGTGCCGGCTGCAATGGCCTGCGCATTGGCGCGAACGGCGGCCGACAGCGAGAGCGACTGTGCCGTGATCGTCGTCGGGTCACCCTGATCGTCGAAGAACAGCACATCGGTCTGACCGGCCGCGTTCATGCCCGTGCGGTGCACGCCATTCACGGCCTCCGCCAACGAGCGGGCCAGCGTGTCGAGCTGTGCCTTCGCCGCCGGCAGGTCGCCGTTCAGCACGTCCATCGCCGCGCCCACGGATCCGCCCACCGGCGAAAACGTCACGCCACGCTCGCTTCGCAGCGTCCACACGCCGCCGCTCGTATTCGCCACGACGCGCGTGACCTCGGCGCCATCGACAATGTTGACGCCGGCGATGCTGACGCCCACGGAGCCGCTGCTACGCTCGGCGACGTTGACGTTGGCGAACGAGGCCAGCCGGTCGATGGCGCGGTCGCGTGCGTCGCGCAGGTCGGCTGCCGTGCTGCCCCCCGCTTCGGCCGCGACGATCTGGACGTTCAGCGCGCCGATCTCCGTGGCGATACGGTTGATGTCGCCGACTTCCTGACCGAGACGCAGGGCGACGCCGGCGCCGACGCGGTCGATCCCGGTCGACAGCCTGCGCAGCTGCTGCACGACCTGCTCTCCGGCCTGGCGCACGACGACCCGCGCCGTCGAGCTGGTCGGGTCGTTCGACAGGTCGCTCCACGCGTTCCAGAACGAGTCCAGCGCCGCGGGCAGGTTGCCCGTCGTGATGTCACCGTGCAGCGCCTCGACCTCGCCCAGCACGCTCGCACGCCGATTCCAGTAGCCGGAACCCGACGTCTCTTCGCGGTAGCTGTGGTCGAGGATGCGGTCGCGCAGCCGGCCGATGTCGGCAACGAACACGCCCGTGCCGACACCGCCGACGGGCGTATTCAGCGGACGTCCGGGAATCAGCTCGGCGCGCTGCCGGGAGTATCCGTCGGTCGTCGCATTCGCGATGTTGTGCGAGACGACGCCGATCGCGGCCTGATGGGCCGTGAGTGCGGTGCGTGCGACGGAAAGGATGCTCCCGATTGACGCCGTCATCTCAAGCTTGCCGGTTGAGGAGAGCGCCGAGCGCTCCCGCCGTTTCCCCCGGTTCGTAGGACACGCTGGCCTCGCTTCCGCAAAGAGCCCGCATGAACCGGTGGCCCTGCTCCATCGCGCCGCGCAACACGCGACGGTTGATCTCGATCTCGCGAGCGACGGCGAGGGCCTGTTTGCGCAGGCGGTCCCGCACATCGGCGAGTGACGGCGTCATGTGGCCACCCAGCGTCAGCTCGAGGTCGTCGAGCGCGGCATCGGGTGCGCCGGCGATCAAGTCGAGCAACGTTCGCCGGCGACGCCTTGCTTCCTCGAGCGTCCGCATCACGCGGTTGGCGGCGAAGACGCTCTCATCGACGGTCGTCACATCATCGGCGGCGACACCTTCCCGCTGGCGGCGCAACACGACGGCCAGTTCCGCGAGCAGGCGGCATTCCGCTTCGAACGCATCGGCGAGTGAGCTGCCGTCGCTCGTCGTCGCGGCGAACGCGAACTCCCGGTTCACGACCCGCCTCCTCCGGCCTGTTCCGGCCCGGCTTCGGGCAGCAGCGCGCGCAGCTGACGGAACAGTGCCTCGCCCAGCCCTTGTCCCTGACGCGCGGCCGCAATGCCGGCCAGGTGCGCGTCCATCATCCCCGTGAAGATCGACTCGGCCGAGCCGCCGTCGATCACGCCATCCTTCGGTACGGTCTCGCGGAGCGCCTTGAGCAGCTCACCGAGAAAGACGCCTTCCATCTCGGCCGCGGCGCGCCGCAACTTCTGCTCTTCGCCGGTGGCCGCAGCCGGAGCGCGGGCCGCAGGATCGATCGGACCCGGACTCACCGGACCTTCACTTCCGCCGCCAGGGCGCCGACGCGACGCAGCGACTCGAAGATCGCCGCGATCACGTTGGGAGGTGCGCCGATGCCGTGCAGTGCGGACGCGACATCCTGGACACTCGCACCCGGCGTCACACGAACCTCGCCGGGAACTGGCTGACCGCCTTCCGTCGCGCCCACCGTCAACGTGAGTCCTGCGTGACTGACGACCGCGCGGCCGACGGTGACATCGCCTCCCGCGACGACGGTCCCGTCTCGTGTGTCCACGAGAACTTGCGCCGTCTGTGCGGGCTCGATGACGAGATCGTTGATCCGGGCGAGTGTCGCCGGTACGCCGCCCGCCTGGTCTGCCGGCATGGTCAGCGCGATGGAACCGGGATCTTCGACCGTCGCGACGCCTTCTCCCAGACTCTGGTTGATGGCCTCTGCGACCCTCGTCGCTGTCCCTAGGTTCGGCTGACGTAGGACCAATCTTGAGGAGGAGGAAAAGCCACTGCGGGGCAGATTCTCCAGCAGCAGACCGCCATCCGGAATCCGTGCCGTCGTCTCCACCGTGTACGCGTTTCGGCCGGTCAATCCTTCGCTCAGGAGCAAGGGACCTTGGGCCGTCGCGACGGGCGGACCCGACGGATCGAACACGAGCGGCGTGGCCCAGAGCACGCCGCCGCGCAGGGAGACCGCGTCACCCAGCGACGAAACGTGGATCTCGAAGCGGCCGCCCGGTCTCAGGAACGCGGACGCTTCCGCCGTCACGACGACCGCCGCGACGTTGCGCGTGCGAAGCAACTGGCCCGGCACTTCCACGCCGAAGTTACGCAGCAGGTTGACGGTCGATTGCACCGTGTGGCGCGCGCCGTATCCGCCGATGGCGCGATCGCCGGTGCCGTCGAGGCCGACGACGAGGCCGTAGCCGACGAGGCGGACGGGGATGTCGGTGTCGGCAATCACGAGTTCGCCGATGCGCACCTGTTGTGCGCTCGTGCGCAGCGGCACGAGCACGCCGCAGGCGCACGCGAGCAAGAGGCCGAACGTTCGCATCATGGCCAGAGCATTCCCAGGATTCGTGTGATGATGCCCTTGCTCGGCTTGCCGAGGTTGCCCTTCGCTACGTAGAGCAGCTCGGCGTCCGCGAGCCGCCATGACTCGACGAGGTTGGCGGGCGAGATGTCGTTCGGGCGAACCCAGCCGGTCAGGGTCAGGCGTTGCTCCGCCTTGTCGATGCGCGACGTGCGCGTCCCCTCCAGCCGCAGCACGCCGTTTTCGACGGCGGTCACGCGGGCCGAGATCTCCGTCGTCAGCACGTTCCGGCGCCGGGCCTGGCCACGGCGCAGCGACTCCGTGTCGAGCCGGGTGCGAAACGTGCCATCGCCGCGCTGGCCGGCGCCGGTGGGCGGCGTGAACGAGCCGCCGACCGATCCGTTCGTGGAGCGGTCCTGCTCGTCGAAATTGCTCATGTCCGCCGACGCGATGGTCAATTCGTCGACGAGGATCGTGACGACATCGCCGACGCGGAAGTCGCGGCGGTCCGTCGTCCACGAGGCGAGACCGGGCCGGCGCTGCGTGACTTGCTGCGCCGCCGTTGAGTCCGCCGTCGCCTGTGCCGCGACATCGCCTGCCGCGCTGACCAGCAGCGTGAGCGCAAGTGTGACCGGTACGGCCTTCATGGCTTCCTC
>JBFJPA010000111.1:0-10923 GCA_041617355.1 Longimicrobiales bacterium | reverse complement strand
GGTGGCGATGCCGGCGCCTCCGGTCTGCCCCGCATCCGCCTCGGTGGCACGTTCCGCGGAAGCGGGGAGATCTCGATGGACGTCGGAAGCGCGGGTCGCGGTGGTGGCGGTTCGGCCACTGGAAGTCGCGGCAAGGATGCGACGGCGTCGGAGCCGGCGGAACCGGGCGGCGATGCCACGGCTCGCGGCGGAAACGCGAGCGATTACGGCGGTCCCGGCGTCATCAACCTGATCGGAGACCTGGTCCAGGGCAACGCGGCCGGCGCGAACATCCGGCTGGCTGCGACCGCTCTGTTCCCGTTCGGTGGTTTCGCCAGTGTCACGGGTGGTCGCGGCGGCAACGGCAGCTACGAGTTCCCCGCGGGTGGCCGCGGCGGCAACATGACCGCGCAGGGTGGGAAAGGTGCATCGGTGTTGGTGGTCGACAACCGCACCGGGGCACGGTTCCTCGACGTCGATCCCGTCTTCGGCGGGAGCGTGACCTTCGGCGGCGGGCCGGGTGGCAGGGGTGGCAACGGATGCCGAAAGGTCCCGTTCAAGGCCGGCGGCACGGGCGGTCGGGGAGGTGATGCGGTCGGCTCGCCGGGCGATGGCGGGACGAAGGGCGGAAACCAGGCGGATGCAGGAACGGTGACGTTTCTCCAGGAGACGGGCGACGGCGGCGTGGGCGGCCCCGGCTCCGGTCCCGGTCTCGGCGGCGCGGCGGGCTCCGATGCGCTCGTCCTCGTGAAGAAGGACCTCGTCGATAACAATCCCAACTTCCAGAAGGGCGCGGACGCGAATCCCTGTCGCATCGACTTCTCGAGCAGTGTCAGCGTGCAATCCGATGCGAACGGCCACGAGCCGTTCATTCAGGCGACGCAGATCGGCGGGTTCACGATTGAGGGCACATCGCCGGGAATGGTGACGATCCGGTCCGTCGACCCGCGCTGGGTGCCCGTCATGGGCACCATCGACCAGGATGGCAACTTCATGACGAGCGGAACGGGCATCGTCGCGGGATTCTCCGACGTCCCGGTCACGTTCAACGGCACGTTACAGAAAGACGGTGACGGTAATATCACCGGTGTCACGGGCACGCTGACGATGGATGCGACGAACAGCGTGCTGCCTCCGGACGGCAGCGGCAACCGCAACCCGGCGGTCTATACGGTCAACGGATTCAGTCCTTCGTTCCAGTAGGGTACGGCGGTAGCTCCGAACCAGTGCGGTCCCGGCGAGCGTGGCTCGGCGGGACCGCGCCGCTTTACGCCGCGGGTCCGCCGACCTACTCTCGTGACGACCCATACTGAGGGAAGGCGGAATGCAACGCTGGAAGGGCCTCGACGTCGCCAGCGAAGGCACGGGAATCTCCCAGGCGCTGAGCGAGGATGTCAACCTGCTCGGCGCCATGCTCGGCGAAGCGGTTCGCGCGCGATACGGCCAGCCGATGCTCGACCTCGTCGAAGAGCTGCGCCTGCTCTGCAAGGAGGCCGAGCAGGAAGGCGATGAGGCCGGGCGCGCGCAGGCGGCCGCCCGCGTGCATTCCCTCGACCTGCACGAGCTGGTCGCACTGCTGCGCGCGTTCACGTCGTTCTTTCATCTGGTCAATCAGGCGGAAAAGCAGGAGATCATCCGGGTCAATCGCAGGCGCTCACGTGAGGGTGGCGCGGAATCGGCGCGTCCGGAGTCCATCGCCGAAACGATCCACGACCTGGCCAAGGCGGGCGTCTCGCCCGACGAGCTGACGGGCATGCTGCTCCGGCTGGACATCCAGCCGACGCTCACCGCGCACCCGACCGAGGCCCGCCGACAGACGGTACTCGAGAAGCAGCGCCGGCTGGCCGAGCTGCTCACGCATCTGCGTCAGACCGATGCGACGCCCGAAGAAGAACAGACGCTGCTCGAGGCCATCTACGACGAGATCCTGATCCTGCTGGCGACGGACGAAGTGCGTGCGGAACGACCGGACGTGCGGGACGAGGTTCGGCAGGGCCTGCACTACCTGGCGGGCGTGATCTGGGATACCGTGCCGCGCATCCATGCCGACCTGATGCGGGCGCTGCGACGCCATTATGGTGCGGCCGCGAGCCTGCCGCCCTTCATCCGATACCGCTCCTGGATCGGCAGCGACCGCGACGGGAATCCGTTCGTCACGGCCGAGGTCACGCGCTGGACGTTCGCGGAGCAGAGACGGGCCGCACTGCTCCGCCACATCGCGGAGATCGAAGCGCTGCGCGACGAGCTGAGCCTGTCTTCACGGCAGGTCTTCGTGCCGGATGAGCTGAAGCGGTCGCTCGCCCGCGACGAGACGGACGCCCCCCTTTCCGAGGTGGAATCTCGAACGTTTCGACAGGAGCCGTATCGACGGAAGGCCGCACACATGCTCGTGAAGCTACGCGGCCTTCTCGCTGCGGCCGACGGCGACGCCGCGGCTCCGCATTACGATGCGGCCGGCTTCGTCGCGGATCTACAGCTGATCGAACGAAGCCTGATCGCGGCGGGATTCAGCGGCGTCGCGACGCAGGGGCGTCTCGCGCGCGTTCTCGCGCTTGCGCGCACCTTCGGTTTTCACCTCGCGGCGCTCGATGTACGACAGCACAGCGGCGTGCACGAGCGGACCGTCGCGACGTTGCTCGCCGCGGCCGGCGTTCAACCCGACTACCTCGCCCTGCCCGAAGACGATCGCGTCGCGCTGCTCGAGCGGGAGCTGCGCTCGCGCCGGCCGCTGCTGCCGGCCGACGCGGACCTGCCCGACGAAGCCGCCGAGCTGCTCGCCGCATTCCGCGTGGTGCGGGACGTCGTACGGCGTGAGCCCGAGGCCGTGGGAAGCTGGATCGTGAGCATGACCCACACCGTGAGCGATCTGCTCGAGCCGATGCTGCTCGCCAAGGAGGTCGGACTCTGGTCCTTCGACGGCGATGCCGTGCGGGCCGCCCTCGATTTCGTGCCGCTGTTCGAAACCATCGAGGACCTGGACGCCGCGGCCGAGCGAATGGCATCGCTGTTCCGCAGCGAGCTCTACCGGCGACACCTGGAGGCGCGCGGCGGCATGCAGGAAGTGATGCTCGGCTACTCCGACAGCAACAAGGACGGCGGATACTGGATGGCGAATCGGGCGCTGCACGCGGCCCAGGACGCGCTCGGCCGGGTCTGCGCGGAGCACGGCGTCGACCTGCGTCTCTTCCACGGCCGGGGCGGTACGGTCGGTCGCGGCGGGGGGCGGGCCAACCGCGCCATCCTCGCGACCCCGGCCTCGGTGCACAACGGCCGCATCCGCTTCACGGAGCAGGGCGAGGTCATCTCCTTTCGCTACGGACTGGCGGACATCGCCCGCCGACACCTCGAGCAGATCGTGAGCGCGGTGCTCCGAAGCCTCGCCGAGCGCGCCCGTCGTGACGCGGCCGCCATTCCGCCCGCGGCTCCCACCGAACACGCGGCCGCCCTGCTCGAACGCATCGCCGATCGCTCGATGGCCGCGTACCGGGAGTTGATCGACGACGATGCCTTCTGGAATTGGTACGCGCGCGTCACGCCCATCGAGCACATCAGCCGGCTACCCATCGCGTCGCGGCCCGTGTCGCGGGGTGGATCCATGCGGGCGGCCTTCGAAGGGCTGCGCGCCATTCCGTGGGTCTTCGCCTGGACGCAGGTCCGCTACAACGTGCCGGGCTGGTACGGCACGGGCGCCGCGTTGGACGCCGTGCTCGGGACGGATGCCGCATCCGCCGACGCGCTCGGCGAGCTGTACCGCAGCTGGCCCTTTTTCAGCGCCCTGGTCGACAACGCACAGCGGGAAATGGCACGGGCTCGTCTGATCATCGCGGCGGAATACGACAAGCTCGCGCCACGCGCGGCCTCGCGGAGCCCGTTCCACTCCAGGATTCTGGAGGACTTCGAGCGCGCACACGCGGCCATTGCGCGCATCACCGGCGCCGCGACGCTGCTCGACAATGACCCAGTCATCCAGCGATCCATCGAGCTGCGTAACCCGTACACCGATGTGCTCAACCTCGTCCAGATCGAATTGCTGCGCCGGTTCCGATCGATGGACGAGGTCGAGCCCAAGGAAGAACTGCGCCAGGCGCTGTTTCTCAGCATCAACGGCATCGCGGCGGGCATGCAGAGCACGGGGTGAACGCCCGTCAAGGCACGTCTTGGATCACGCCCATCCAGTCGCCGCGAGGCGTCGTACGTTCATCGCACGGTGACGATGATATTCCGGTAGCCGTCCTGCGACGTTTCCGCCCAGCGCATGCCCAGGTAGTCCGCCACACCCGCGGCAAACGCCCGGCCCGACTCGAACACGTCCTCCGGCGTGACGCCGAAACGCTCCTGATTCTGCTCGACCAGCGCGCGGTAGTGTTCCCGGCAACGCGCCCGCACCTCCCGCGGCGTCGCGCTGATGACATCACAATCCGTGTTCGGATCGGTCATCTGATTCCAAACCATGCCACGGAACAGCTGCCAGGGCGTCTGCGCCGTCCAGGTCGGGGCGTACAGCTCCGCATCCGCCGCACCCATCTGCTGCGCCGTCATGCCCGACTCCTTGCGCAACGACATCAGCTGCAGCGAGGTCAACCAGCTCAGGTACGCGCCACGGTTCCAGCGGATCCGGTCCGACGCCACGATCGGCCCATATTCGGTGGTCAGTGTGACCACCTGGTGATCGCCATCCCGCCGTTTCTGCATATCGATCCCGACGTAGTCCGCGATCGTCGCATCCAGTGCCTCCACCATGGCGTCGATGTCCGCCACATCGACACCCTGCGCGCGGGCACCCGGCCCCAGAAAAGCATCGAGCGGTCGATTGAACCGCGCCGTGACCGACAGCGGCGTCTGTTCCAGCACTTCCAACTCCGCGCCCGGAAGCGACATGAAGTTCCGGTGCAGCCCGCGCAGGAACTGCGTCGCCTCGATTCCGCCGAGCCAGGCGTCGGTGAAGAACTCACCAATCCACTCGCCCGTCTCCTCGGGCGTCATCCCGTGTTCTTCGCCGAAGGCCACAAACGCCGCGTTCCAGCCGAGCATCAGCTGCGCCAGCCGCTCCCAGCGCTGTGCATCCGTGTACTCGGGAAAATCGACTTCCTGGGCGAGGATCGGGGCGGGTAAGGCGAGGGGAAGAAGCAGCAGGGCAATCCAGGCAAGGCGTCTCACGGGACCTCCTTCGGTGGGAACGGAAGGGTGGCGCGCGAGCGCGGTCGCCGACCAACCCCCGCGAAAGCCCCAACCCACCGATGGACGGGTGCCGCGTCGAGCACCTCGTACGGCCACCATAGGCCCGCCGAAGCCGCCGGCTCAAGCAAACAGTTGCGGCCACATCCGTTTCTGGATGCTGTCGAAGTCGTGTCTAGGTTTCGTCCAGATAATCCTTGACATTATCTGGACAACCGTGCAGATTGAACGCACGGGAATTGGACACAGACTGGACACCGAGGGAGCGGAGAGGTTGATCATGACAACGAGCAAGTGGGCAGCTCTGGCACTGGTGGGCGCGGTGTTGACCGCCGGGTGCGAAGACGACGACGAAATCATTCTGCCGCAGAGCGACATCATCGAGGTAGCAACGAGCGCCGGGAGCTTCACGACCCTGCTGGCGGCGGTCGATGCGGCCGGGCTGACGGCGACGCTGAAGGGAACGGGTCCGTTCACGGTGTTCGCGCCGACCGATGCGGCGTTCGCTGCACTGCCGCCGGGGACGGTAGACGCGCTGCTCCAAGACATCCCGACCCTGACGTCGATTCTGACGTACCACGTCGTGCCGGGCGAGCTGGCAGCGGCGGACGTGGTGAGCCGGACGCGACTCACGACGGTGAATGGTGCGGAGATCCAGATCTCCGTGAGTGGCAACACGGTGAAGATCAACGACGCGACCATCGTGCAGACGGACATCCAGGCCAGCAACGGGATCATTCATGTGATCGACGCGGTGATCCTGCCGCCGACGCAGTAATGATCTGACGTCATAGATCTGGAGAGCGCCGGGCCGTGGAGACCTGCGGCCCGGCGTTTTTCTTTGCTTCACTCCTTGATGACGGTACCGAGCACGAAGCCGGCGCCGAGGGAGCCGGCCAGGAGGGTGAGGCCGCCCGGCACACCGAGGGAAAAGCGGGGCTGGCGCAGCAGCTCGATGTAGTCGCGGTTGAGTGCTTCGTAGCGGGTGAACGCGTCGGCGTAGCCTCGTTCGAAGGCAGTTCGGCTGCCACGTTCGAGTGAGAAGATGGAATCCTGCAGCACGTTGACCTGCTGCAGGACGCCGGCGAGGGAACGCAGAGTGTCGGCCTGGGTGCGGAAGGCGAGGGCGTTCTGGTGATCGATGATGAAGGTCTCGGAGAACCAGAGTGGCACGAGCAGGTACTCGATGCCGATGCCGTTCTCCTCGTTGAAGACCTCGGTGACGCCCCAATCGGAAGCGGCCATTTCGGGGAAGGTCCGGCGCAGCCGTTCCTGCAGATCCTCCTTGCGGCGGAGCCGGCGCACGGTGAGTTGCTCGGCGGCGCGATCGCGCTCGAGTTGATCGATGCGATCCTGGAGGCGGACGGCCTCGGCCTCCTTTTCGTCGCGGATGAGCGCGACCTCGCGTTGCAGTGAATCATTGGCCGCCACGATGGCGAGGATGGTATCGCGTTGCGAGCGCAGGAACTCCGCTTCGGCCTGGGCGCGCACGATCTCGCGTTCGGCGCGCAGGCGCGTGTGCAGGTAGACGACGACGACCAGCAATACGAGCGCGACGACGCCGACGATTCCGAGGAGCTTCTTAAGCACTACGGACCTCCAGTCGTGTGTCGGTGACCGAGGCGAAGCCGAGGGCGCGCGCGATGCGTCCGATCAGGCTGCGATCGCCCTGCACGTATGCGTAGTCGACGGCATGTCCGTTCGGCGTCGGGTTGTTCAGTCGAACAAAGGTGTTCCGCCCGTCCCGTTCGAGCTCCATGATCAATCCCTTGACCATGCTGCCCGCGGCGATGTTCATGACATCGATCTGCCGGGCGTTGTGCTCGAAAAGAGCGTCGATTTCGTCCCGCGTCAGGCCCCGGGAGACGGCATCTTCGGCCCCGGCATCGAAGGGTGCGACGCCACAGTCGCGGGCGAGCCGATCCCAGAGGGCGAGGTCGGGGATGGGGTCGGTCTTGTCGGGCCGAACCATGGCGTGCCCGATGATGCCCTCGAAGTCGGCGAGCGCTTCGCCGTGGTGTTCAATGAAGGGGCGGGGCGCGCGGCGGGGGATGCCGAAGCGAGCGCACAGTTCATTCACGAGCGTGCAGAGCGAGTCGATCTGCGCTGGCTCGTAGCGGTCGAACCAGCGGTAACCGCGGTAGTCCCGGCCGAAGTCGAAGGCATCGGCGCGCGCCTTCTCGGTCCGCGGCGAGACGCGGTCGAAGCAGTACAGCCTGCCACCCGACTCGAGCAGCCCGCCCTCGCTGCAGATCTCGATGCCGATGAAGCGACGCTCGAAGTGGATGCGCTTGGCATCGGACCAGCGCAAACCGAACTGCCAGGCCCAGCCGGTCGGGTCGAATACTTCGAAGACGGTGCCGTCGCGATCGATCAGGTACGCGGTGCCGACCATCTGCTGGTCGTCGAGCCACCAGCGCAGCGTGGACGCGGCACTTCCGCCGACGGTGTGGTGCAGCGCGATGCCGGTCTTCGGTCCGGCGAACCGGAAGTACTGCGAGTCAGGCAACCGCAGGTCACGCGAAACGTGGAGTGCCATGGTGGACCCCGTGGTGGGGGATCTCGCCGAACGGCCGCATCGGGTATGCACGAAAGAGCACAGCGTCGCGCTCGGAGCGGCGTCAAGCCGAAACCCCAAGTCGGAACGGCGGGAGCGATCGGACCCGGACGATACAGCGAGGCCGGGAGGTCAGGCAAGCGCCTGCGCGAGAGGACCGGCGAGGTGTTGGCGGGGCCTACCGTGGAACGGCTCGCTGCTCTGAGTCCTCAGAGCCCCATGCGGTGAGCGAGCTCGCGGAACCGCGCTTCGTCGTGCAGCGGCTCGAAGGCGGGCAGGTGACGCAGCCAGATCAGTTCGACGGCCCGAACCCGAAACGCCTCCTCGAGCTCGTCCAGAGCGGCGACCGGGTTACCCGCTGCAACGTGCAGCTGTGCGATGCGGGTCGGCGAGACGTAGCGCAGGTCGCGTTCGCGGCGCAGTGCGTCAGCCAGCTCGGCGGCAGCCTCGACCTGCCCGGCCAGTGCGAGCGTTCGTGCGCGGGCACCCGTAATCTCGGGTGAATCGCCCCGTAGCTCACGGGCCCGATCCAGGGCGTCGAGGGCGGAGTCCGTTTCGCCGGTTTCGGTCAGGAGCAGACCGAGGAAGAGGTGTGCGAGCGCGAAGCGCGGATCGCGCCGCAGGATCGACTCGAGCTCGGCCCTCGCTTCGTCGTATTGGCGCTGCAGATAGTGCACGAAAGCAATGCCGGCCTGGATCGCGCCGGCTAGCGGATCGAGCTCGCGCGCGATTTGAAACGCCGTGTGCGCGTCCGCGAATCGACCGCGCGGGGCGAGATTGTGTAACGCGTACCAGTGCGGCCCGGTGGCATACTGCGGACCGATGTCAGCCGCTCGTTGGAAATCGGACTCGCCGCCCGTCCAGTCGAAATCGAAGAGCGACCGTATGCAGCCGCGTGCCACGATTGCTTCCGGCAGATCTCCGTCGATGGCGAGCGCGCGATCGGCGGCCACCCGTGCGGCCGGCATGACGTCACGGGGCGGGCGCGTCGTATAAATGCCGAGCGCGATGTTCGTGTCGGCGAGGGCGGCCCAGGCGAGTGCATAGTCGGGGCTACGGTCCACGGCCGCCGTGAGCAGCTCGCGGCTCTGCTCGAGTCCGGCATCCGTGCGCAGCGTCCAATGGTGCCGGCCTCGTAGGTACAGATCATACGTCTCCAGGTCCACCGGCGGGGCACGCTGAACGAGCGCGCCGTCGAGAGACGCGCGCGACGGCGGCGCGATCCGGCGGACGAGGTCGCCCGTCGGGGTGCCGTGTCCGACCAACTCCTTCGTCAGAGCGTGGACGATCTGCTGTGCGACATCCGTCTGAATCGCGAAGATGTCTTCGAGATCGCGGTCATAGGTCTCCGCCCAGAGGTGCACGTCGGCGTCCGCATCGATGAGTTGTGCGACGATGCGCACGCGTTCGCCGGCCCGCCGCACGCTTCCTTCGAGGACGTGCGTCACGCGCAGTTCGTTCGCGATCTCGCGCAGGTTCTGCACCCGATTGCGGTAGGCCATGACCGACGTCCGGGAGATGACCTTGAATTGGCGCACGCGACAAAGCCGCGCGATGATGTCCTCGGTGATGCCGTCGCTGAAATACCGATTCGACTCATCGCCGCTCATGTCGACGAACGGCAGGACCGCGATGGATCTGCCGACCGACCACGGTCCTGCCGGAATCCGTCGATCGGCCGATTCCGCGCGCGCACGAGGCCCGGTGCGGACGAGACCCTCGGGTGACACGTCGAACGCCCATGCCAGCGCGATCGCGAGGGGGAACCCGAGCAGCAGCAGAATCACGACGAGCCGGGACAGCACGGGCGGGAGGCCGAGCGCGCCCACGATGAAGTCCGCCAGCTCCATGAGCGCGAGGGCGACGACGCCGTAGGCGATCGCCACGCGAAAGACGTGGCGCTGCCGCAGCTCGTGAAAGAAGCGGACGAGTGCCGAGCGGGTTGGCATCATCGCGTGCGCACGCAGCCCCGTTCCGCGGGTTTCCTGTCCGCGCAGTGGGGCGCGCGATCAGGTAATCGGTCCCCGTCGTTTCACGGCGACCGGCGGGATCCCCGCCGCCGTGACGGCGGCATTGAATGCCGCCAATTCGGTCGCGAGCACGGCGTCCAGCCGATTGCGCAGCGCAGTCCACTGAGCGGCGAGGTCCATCGTGCGCTCGAGTGCAGCGCGCGTCGGACGGCCTTCGGGACCACCCGCAATATACCCGTCGACGCCGGTGATGTATCCGTACAGCTCGACGAGCTGGTTGTCGAGCCGGCCGGCGAACCGGATGGGGTCCTGGCCGCTCTTGCTCTTGACCTGGATGAGGTCCGTCTCGACGGACGCGAGCTTCGATTTCAGCGAATCGGCGAGCGTGTCCAGTGTACCGACCTGGTCGAGCGACTTCGCCTTTTCCAGGATGGCGTCAGCCTGCTCACGCACGGAGCGCAGGGTGCGGATCGCATCATAGAGCGCATCGAGAGTGTCCCGCACGGTCAAGCCGGCCGCGAGTTGAGCGTCGTAATCTGCCTGTGCGACATCGATGCGCGGATCGCCCAGCACGCGGATCGTGCGCTCCTTCGTTACGCCGCCGGCGAGGAGTCGAATCGTGTACGTTCCGGGGGGTGCTTTGACGCCACCGGAATACCCCCAGACGACGACGCCCTGCGGCACGCGCGGATTGGCGTACGTCAGGTCCCAGTTCCAGCGATTCAGGCCGCGGCCCGCCGTGAGGCGTCGCTCGCTGCGCTCCGCGGACGACGTGGAATCGGTCGTAAAGGTGCGCACGGTGCGGCCCTGCGTGTCCCGGATCTCCAGCGTGACCGCCGTCGTGTCCACGCCCTCGCCGATCCAGTAATGAAGCAGTGCGCCGGCTGGCCGCGGTTCCGGCGCGTATTCGTCCTGCGTGCCATCGGTGTTGACCCGGTACGCGTCGCGCGGTGAGTAGAGGTGCACCCTCGCTCGGGCGACGCTGTCGGCGAGCTCGTGCAGCGGCGAGATGTCATCGAGCACCCAGAAGCTACGACCCTGCGTGGAGACGACGAGGTCTTTCTGGTGCACGGCGAGATCGACGAGGGGCGTGACAGGCAGGTTGTTCTGCAGCGGCTGCCAGCGCTGTCCATCATCGAAGGAGACGAAGAGGCCGAATTCGGTGCCGGCGTAGAGGAGTCCGGCGCGATCCGGGTCTTCGCGGACGACGCGCACGGGCCAGTTGGCCGGGATCCCCGACGC
>JBFJPA010000110.1:0-10965 GCA_041617355.1 Longimicrobiales bacterium | reverse complement strand
GCGCGTGCTCGCCCTGCCGTCGACTCAGCCGACTCCGGGCCGCGGCCGACCCGGGAGCCAGTCGAACCGCGCGAACGCGGCGGCCAGGCTGCGGCGGCGACGTCGCCGGGGTGCTCCCGCTTCAATCTCGCGCTCCCGACCCGACTGCGTGAAGTGCCGCTGGAAGAACAGTCCAAGGTCGTCCAGGAGCGAATAGAGAACAGGCACGACCACGAGCGTGAGAATCGTGGCGAAGCTGAGTCCCGCGATCACGGCGATGGCCATGGGTCCCCACCACGCCGCCTGCTCGCCGCCCCAGTACAGGTTGGGCGACAGTGACGTGAACAGCCCGATGAAGTCCAGGTTGAAGCCGATGGCGAGCGGCACCAGGCCGAGCACGGTCGTGATCGCCGTCAGGATCACCGGGCGGAAACGGGTCAGGCCACCGACCACCAACGCCTCGTCGCGCGGCAGGCCGTCCCGCGTCCGTAGCAGATCGATATAGTCGATCAGCACGATCGCGTTGTTGACCACGATTCCCGCGAGCGAGATGACGCCGACACCCGTCATGATGATGCCGAACGGCATGCGGAAGAACATCAGGCCCATCAGCACGCCCACGGTGGACATGATCACCGAGGTCATGATGATGAACGGCTTGAGCAGCGAATTGAACTGCGACATCAGGATGAAGGCGATCATGAGCAGGGCGATGAGGAACGCGCTGCCCAAAAACGCCATGGCCTCCTGCTGGTCCTCCTGCTGCCCGCCGAAACGCATGCTGTACCCGGGCGGCAGCGTCTCCTCGAAGCCGGCCAGCGCGAGCTTCGCCTCCGCCAGCACCGCGTTGCTGTTTTCGCCCGACCGGACATCCGAAGTCACTGTGGCCATGCGGTCGAGGTCCTTGCGGCGCACCTCGCCGAGACCCTCCTCCACTCGCCAGTCCGCGACGGACGAGAGCGGGATCTGCCGGCCTTCGTTCATCACGGTCAGGTCACCCAATGTGGTAAGGTCCTGGCGATATACCTCCGCCAGCCGCACGACGATGTCGTACTCGTCCTTGCCCGAACGGAACTTGCCGGCCTCGCTGCCCTGAATCGCCGTGCGAACGGTCCTGCCCACGTCCGACGTGGTCAGTCCGTAGAGTCCGGCCCGCTCGCGATCCACCTGCACGACCAGCTCCGGGCGGCCCCGCGCCAGGTCGCTCTCCAGACCCTCCAGCCGCGAATACACCGGAGCTGCCTTCAACCGCGCGATCGCCTGCTCCGAGAGCGCTCGTAGCGTCTCGACGTCTCGGCCCGTGATCTCGATCTGTACCGGCTTACCCGATGGGGGCCCGTTCTGCTGTTTCTCGACGCGCACGTCCGCGCCCGCGATGCCGATGCCCAGCGTCTCCTGCATGTCGCGGAGTGTCGCGAACGCGTCGCGCTTGCGGCGATCGAAGTCCACGAAACTGACGACGACGTTGCCTTCATCCCCGGTTTCGAACATGCCGCCACCGGAACTGGCGCGCGTCGTCGCAACCACGGATTCAGCATCATCGGCCATGCCGTCGATCCCGGCGAGCCGCGACTCGATTCGCTGAACGAGGTTGTCCGTGAACTCCGCCGACGTCCCGGCCGGTACATCCAACCGCGCGAAGACCGCGGACGGCGGGATGTTCTCCGGGAAATACTCGATGCCCGCATTCGCGACCGTGAAGACACCGATCGTGCCGACGAACGCGACCAGGCACGCGGCCATGATGATCGCGCGGTGCGCCAGTGCCCAGCGCAACTGCCGCTCGTATCCCGCGACGATCCGTGGCAAGGCCCGATCCTGGAACCAGCGCGCTGTCCGCGCCAGCACGAGGCGGTGCAACACCACCAGGCCGAGCGCGGTCGCCGCCATCAGCAGCGCGGCGAGTGGGCTCGACCCAGCGACGCCGAGCAGCGCCATGCCCGCGATCGCCAGCAGCGTCCAGCGCGCAGCCTGTCGGAGCGGCGGCCGCGCCGTGCCGTCGACCTGCATCATCGTCGCGCACAACGTCGGCACGATCACGAGTGCCACGAAGAGCGAGCTGCTCAAGGTGATGATCAGCGTCTTCGGCAGGAACCCCATGAATTCGCCGACGATGTCCGGCCAGAAGAGCATGGGGAAGAAGGCTGCCAGCGTGGTCAACGTGGACGTGATGATCGGCAGCGCCACCTCGCCCGTCCCGCGACGCGCCGCCGCGTACCGGTCGAACCCCTGCTCCATGTGACGGTAGATGTTCTCGACGACCACGATCGCGTTGTCCACCAGCATGCCCAGCGCGAGGATCAACGAGAACAACACCACCATGTTCATTGTGATGCCGAGCGCCTTCATGATGATGAAGGACAGCAGCATCGACGTGGGAATCGACAGGCCCACGAAACTGGCGTTGCGGACGCCCAGGAAGAACAGCAGCACCGACACGACCAGGATCAGGCCGGAGATGATGTTGTTCTCCAGGCTGGACACCATCTCGCGGATGTCCTCCGACTGGTCGGACGTGATCTTCACCACCGTCGTCGGCGGAAAGCCCGGCTGCAGCTTGGCAATCCCGGCTTTGACCGCGTTCGATGTCTCGATGATGTTCTCACCGGACCGCTTGATGATGTCGAGCGTCACGACGGCATCGCCGTCGAGCCGGGCGAAGCTGTCGCGGTCGCGGAAGCCGAAGTCGACGGACGCGACATCGCGGACGTAGATGGGCCGGCCGCTCTTCGTCGTGATGACGATGTCTTCGAGGAGCGAGGCATCCCGGAACTCGCCGTCCACACGCACGAGAAACTCCTGGGCGCCGACTTCGATGCCGCCACCAGGCACCGTCACGTGCTCGCTGCGGACCGCGTCGATCACATCGGAGAAGGCGACGCCGTAGAACTTCAGGAAGTCCAGGTCGACATCGATCCGGACCTCTCGCTCGAGACCACCGGACAGTCTCGCCTCCAGAACCGACGGGATCTGCTCCAACTCCTCCTGCAGCTCTTCGGCGACCTCCTTGAGCCGGACCAGGTCGTATTTCCCGGAGATGTTGACCTGCATGATCGGGAAGTCGGAGAAATTGAACTCGCTGATGATCGGATCCTCGGCATCCGCCGGCAGGTCCGGCTTGGCGAGATCGACCTTCTCACGGACTTTCTGCAGGGCGGCGTCCATGTCCATGTCGCTCTGGAACTCGGCCGTCACGCTCGAGTAGCCCTGCACGGATACGGACGACAGCTCCGTGATCTCCGGAATCGTGTTCAGCTCGTCCTCGATCACGCGCGTGACCAGCGTCTCCATGTCCTTCGGCGAGACCCCCGGATAGATCGTCGAGATCGAGACCATCGGGATCACGATCTCCGGAGTCGACTCCTTGGGGATGCTCACGTAGGCGGACACGCCCAGCAACGCGACGATGGCGAACAGCGCGAGCACGCTCACGCGGTTGCCGATCGCGAGATTCGTCGGGCCGAAGAAACGCGGCTTGCCGGCCTCCGCGTGCGTCTGTGGATCCGTTCCGTCGTGCTTCGTCATTGTGAACCTGCCCTTCCCTCCACGACCCGAACGACATCGCCGTCCGCCAGGCGCTGTTGTCCCACCGTGACGACGCGGTCGCCAGGTTGGACACCCGACTCCAGCACGACACTGCCCCCGCCGCCAGCACCCGTCAGCACGGGTGTCGCACGCACGACGCTGCGGCCGTCTTCGTCACGAATGACGTAGACCAGGTAACCCGAGGCGCTGCGCAGGACCGCGTCACGCGGCACGACGAGCGCCTCGGCGAGCGTGCGCCGAGGCGCCTGTACCCGCGCGACCATGCCTGGCTTGAGGCCGGCGAGGTTTTCCGGCAACGTGATCTCGACGGCGAACG
This sequence comes from Longimicrobiales bacterium, assembly GCA_041617355.1. Taxonomy (GTDB): domain Bacteria; phylum Gemmatimonadota; class Gemmatimonadetes; order Longimicrobiales; family RSA9; genus JBFJPA01. The sequence goes on along the minus strand of JBFJPA010000110.1, from coordinate 7,124 downwards.
TGCGATTCTGCTCGTCGACCGCCGCACCCACGAACGTGAGGCGTCCCTCGATCGCGCGCTCTGGCAGGTGGTCGAACAACAGCTGGGCCTTGCCACCGGTCCGGAATTCACCGGCGTAGCGCTCGGGAATGCCCACCGTCACCTTGAGCGGAGCGGCATCGACGATGCGTGCGACCGGTCCGCCGGGCATGACGGTCGAGCCGACTTCCACCATGCGGTTTTCCAACGTGCCCGCGATGGGTGCACGAATCACTGTCCTGGCGAGGCGGGCTTCCAGGGCCCGCGCGCTCGCGTCGGCCGTCTCCGCGCCGTACTTGGCGCGCAGGTACGCCAGCTCGCTGCCGATGGAATCCTCTTCCCAAAGCCGGCGCTGCCGTTCCCAGGTCTCGCGCGCCAGCGCGGCCTCCGAGCGGGCCTGCTCGAACTGCGCGCGCAGGACGCTGTCGTCGATGCGGGCGATCGCCTGACCGGCCGCCACACGCGCGCCCTTGTCGACGAGAACCGAACGGATCACGCCGCTCTCCTCGGCGGCGACGATGACATCACGGTCGGCCGTGACATCGCCGGTCACAGAGACGTACTCGACGAACTCGCGCGGTTCGAGCGTGATCGCTTCGACATCCACCACCCGGGCCGATGCCGTCGCCTCCTCCGTCGTCGGCGTCGCGCCGTTCGCCTCCGCACTCGGGCGGCACGCCGTGCTGGACAGCGCCAGCACCGCAGCGGACACCCCCACCCACACCGATCTATTCATCATCGACTCCCGATTCCCCGTTCCAGCGCTACACGGTCTTCCTGTACGGCGCGCGGCTCCAGTCCGAGCGCCTGATCCAGCCTCGCCCGTGCGACCAGATAGTCGTAGACGGCCTCGGCGACGTTGAACTCACTTTGCCGAAGCGCGACCTCGGCGTCCGTCACTTCCAACTGGCCGCTGATGCCTTCCCTGTATTGGACGCGGGCGATCTCGTAGCCGCGCTCCGCCTGCGTCCGCGCGAGGCGCTGCGCCTGCGCACGCAGGCGCGTCTCCTGTACGGCGTCCAGCAGCGTCTTGACCTCGTTCTCGACGTTGTCTACCAGCAGGTCGCGCTGCGTGAGCACCTGTTCCAGCGCGACTCGCTTCTGCTCGACGCGCGCCGGCCGACCGAATCCGCCGAACAGCGGCAGCGTCACCTGAACGCCGACCTGCCGGCCGTACGAACGGAAGCGATCGGACCCGCCGAAGAACGCCGGATCGCCGTTGTGTTGTGCGTTGATCGAATACACGCCGAAGAGCGTGACCCTGGGCAGGTATTCCGCCTGCTCCACGCGGAGCTCCGTCCGCCGCAACTGCGCCGTCAGCTCCATCTGCCGGAGATCCGAACGGTTCGTCTGGGCCAGCTCCAGCGCCGACTCCTGCGTCAGCTGCGCGGGCGCCGCCGACAGCTCGAGGCCCGAGCCACTGACCGTGAGCGACACGGCGCGCGCCGTCGCGGCGTCCTCCACCACGACCTCGCCCAGATCCACGTCGGCCAGCGAGCCGGCGACATCGACGCCGTCCAGATTCTGGAACCCGAGCTCCACGGCCAGACGGCGGCGCGCGGCTTCTGCGGCGTTCTTCGAGCGCCGCAGCTGCGGCTCCAGATTCGCCAGCTCCACCTGCAGCCGCAGCACGTCGTAGTTCGAGGACAGGCCCGCGGCGTTCATCTTCTGCGTCTCGTCGAGCGTCTGCCGCACGCGCCGCACCGTGTTCTCGCTCAGCCGCGTCGCCTCATCCGCGAGCAGCACGTCGTAGTACACCGTCTTCACGCGCGTCACGACGTCGATCGAGCGGCCTCGCACGACCTCGCTCTGCAGCCGACGATATCGCTCGGCCGCGCCTACACCGAGGAACGCAGCCGCCCGAAACAGCGGTTGCTCCGCGCGCAACTGGAATGTCCACGCGTTGTCCGCACCGAACTTGACCGGAACGAGCTCGTCCGGCGGCGCGGTCGGGTCCAGAATGACCCGCGGAAGGAACGACTCCGGGACCGACAGATTTCGCGTGTAGGTCGCGTTCAGGTCGAGCGTCGGATAGACGCTGCTCCAGGCTTCACGAACCTGCCCGCCCGCGCCTTCGTAGCCCAGGCGCGCATCGACCAGGTCGCGGTTCGCTGTCATCGCCAAACGCACCGCCTCTTCGAGCGTCAGCACGCTCGGCGCTTGGCCCGCTCGCTGCTGCGCATCCAGCGGTGCGCTCGTCACGATCACGAGCGACGCGACCAGCACGAACACACCTCCACCCCACCGACTGCCATTTATTCGCGACACGTTACCGTCTCCGTATCTGTGCAACCCGGCGCCGCCCGCCCGGCGACGCCCCACCCGCTCAGGCGCGTGCGCCCACTCGATAGCCCGTGCTCTGCAATAGCATCGCTTCTTCGATCAGCGACATGAACTCCTCGTTCGTCGCCACGACGTCGGTCAGTCGGCCCGTCAGATACAGCGACGTCAATCCGTGGACCAAACCCCAGCCGATGATCGCCGTGCGACGCGCATCCTTCGACTCGATCAACCCTGCCGCGACCGCGCGTTGCACCGTCGCCACCACCGTCTCCAGCCCACCCGTCTCCTCCGGTTCCGGACACTCCATGTGCGGAACGGGCGGAAGCTCGAACATCACCCGGAAATACGCCGTGTTCTCCAGTGCGAAGCGCGCATACGCGCGACCCATCGCGCCGTACTGCTCCGCAGCATCCGCGGTTTCGCCTGCCGCCACGACTTCGCGGCGGATGTACTCGTTCATCCGCTCGAACGCCTCCATCACGACTTCATGGACCAGCTCGTCTTTGTCCTTGAAGTACAGGTAGATCGTCGCCGGCGAGTACTCGATGCGATCGGCGATCGCCCGCATGGACAGGCCGTCCAGCCCGTTCTCGGAGAGGATGTCGCGCGCGGCCTCGATGATCGCGGTGCGAACCAGCTCCCGTTCTCGTTCTCTGCGTTCCGCCGTACCCATGCGATCCGAATGAAAGGTGTTTTCTTCGTGAACACTGCCCACAAACTAAACACTGTTCAGAACCCAGGGAAGGGGTAGACTTAAATGACTTTGTGATATTGCTTTATGGAGTTAGGAGACGGATGGTCGGCGGATCAAACGGATGATTCCGGAACGCGCCGCTCTCCACCTGCCCTGCGTCTCCTCGAGCGCCGCGGCGTGCGGATCGCACGCGGAAGAGAACGGGGGCCGACGGTCGCGCCGCATGGGCCACGACGTTTATATGACCGCTCGTTCCCCGTCGGCCGTGAGTCCCGCGCATTCGAAAGGGACATTCCGCAGACGCGACGCTGGTCTGCCAACGAGCTGCAGGGCAATGGGAATGCGAAGCCAGATTCGTTCGTTCGACCACACCGCCGACGTCGGCATTGAGGTGCGCGCACCGGATCGCGAGGCGCTGTTCGAAGGCGCGGCCGTCGGTCTGGCTGCCCTGATTCTCGGCGAGGACGAGGCGACGTCGACCGGCGACGATCCCGAATCCGCGCGCGACTTCGTGGTGGCGGTCGAGGCGCGCGACGGCCCTTCCCTGCTGGTCGCCTGGCTGCGCGAGCTGGTGTATCACCTTTCAGTGACGCCTGGCCGCATCGCACATGTGACGTTCGAGACGCTGGACGAGACGAAACTTCGTGCCACGGTCGCGGTCGCGCCGACGCGCGAGCGTCCGGTGCGCGAGATCAAGGGCGTCACGTATCACGATCTGCAGCTCGAGCGGCAGCCCGACGGCTGGTTCGGTCGGGTCATTTTCGACGTGTGAGTGGAGACGCCATGCCGACCGCGAAAAGCGCGTTGCGGGTAGAGCGGATCGATGACTGCCGGTGGCGGATTCCGCGGCAGGACTGTATGCGCGTGGAAGGCCTGATCTACGCAGACGATCGTCTCATGCACGACCTGGCCGCGGACGAGGCGATCCGTCAGGTGGCGAATGTTGCGTGCCTGCCGGGCATCGTCGGGCGCTCGATTGGAATGCCGGACATTCACTGGGGCTACGGCTTCGCCATCGGCGGCGTAGCGGCGTTCGATCCGGATGAGGGCGGCGTGATCAGCCCGGGCGGTGTTGGCTACGACATCAACTGCGGTGTCCGCTTGCTCCGCTCGAATCTTCGCGTCGAGGAGGTGCGCCCGCGAATTCCGAAGCTGATGGATCGCCTTCTTTCGGATATTCCCGCCGGCGTGGGCGCCGGATACGAGACGTTCCGTCTCACCGACGCGCAGGTTCGCCAGGTTCTCGTCCGCGGTGCGGCGTGGGCGGTGAGCGAAGGCCTGGGCGTGGAGTCCGACCTCGAGCACATCGAAGCGCAGGGCGTGTTGCCGGGAGCGAATCCGGATGCGGTGAGCGAGCGGGCCGTCCGACGTGGCCGCGACCAGTTGGGGACGGTCGGATCGGGCAACCATTTCATTGAGGTCGGCTACGTCGACGAAGTGTACGACGAGGCGGCAGCCGAGCGGCTTGGACTTCCCACGGGAACCGTGACCGTATTCATCCACTCGGGCTCGCGCGGGCTCGGCTACCAGGTTTGCGATGATTCACTCGAGATCATGCTGCGCGCGGCCGACCGTTATGGCATCGACCTGCCCGACCGCCAACTCGCGTGTGCGCCGCTGACCTCACCAGAAGCCAAGGCGTACCTCGGTGCAATGAACGCGGCCGCCAACTTCGCGTTCGCCAACCGGCAGGTGATGGCGCACCGCGTGAGGACGGCGTTCGCCACCGTGCTGGGCCGCCCGTGGACGGAGCTGGCGATGTCGCTGGTTTACGATGTCGCACACAACATCGCGAAGTTCGAAACACATTCCGTCGCCGGCCGGCCACGCGAGCTGTGCGTGCATCGGAAAGGCGCGACGCGCGCGTTCCCGCCGCGGCACCCGGAGTTGTCGCCCGTGTTCCGAGACCTGGGCCAGCCGGTCTTCATTCCGGGCGACATGGGTCGCTACTCCTATGTCCTGCTCGGGACCGACCGCGCCTACGCCGAGACGTTCGGCTCGACCTGCCACGGCGCCGGCCGGGTGATGAGCCGGACGAAGGCCAAGAAGAGCGTGCGCGGCCGCGACTTGCGCCGCGAATTCGCGGCACTCGGCGTCGAGGTCCGCGCGTCATCCTTCGCGACGGTGGCCGAGGAGGTGCCGGAGGCTTACAAGGACGTCGCGAACGTCGTGGACGTGGTCGACCGGGCCGGCATCGGCCGGAAGGTCGCGCGGCTCCGGCCCCTGGGCGTGCTCAAGGGCTGACGCCGGCGGTGGTTGAATCGGCGATCACGGCGCATCTTTCCTCATGCCCTGGCAGATCCCTGCGCAGACCTCGGCCGAGTTCGCGGCGGCCTTCCTGCAAGGCGCCATCACGCTCGCGCTCGCGCTCGTCTGTCTCCGGCTCTACCACGTCTACCGGAAGCGGTACTTCCTCGTTTGGGCGCTGGCCTGGGGGCTCTACTCGTTGCGGCTGGGCGCGATCATCAGCTTCCTGCTCACGGAGTCGCGCATTTGGCTGTTCTGGCACCAGGTCGTCACCGGGTGGACGGCGCTCGCACTGCTCTACGGGGCGCTCGTCTTCTCGCAAGGCACGGCCTGGCGCACCGTATACGTCGCGTTCATCGCATTTCCAGTCGCGTGGTCGTGGATCGCGATCTACCGGCTCGACAACTTCCTGTTGGCGGCCGGACCCGCCGTCCTGTTCCTGAGTGGCGCGACCGTGCTGACGGCGTGGGCCTTCGACCGTCACCGCCGCCATGTCGGCTCCGCCGCAGCCGCGCTCCTGGCGGTGACCTTTCTGCTGTGGGGCCTGCACCACCTCGACTACCCGTTCTTGCGCGCGCGCGGTATCTGGACGCCGTGGGGCTACTACCTCGACATGCTGTTCGTCTTGGGCGTCGGCCTGGGCACGTTGCTGCTCGTGCAGGAGGACCTTGGCCGTGGCTTGCGCGCGCTCGCCTCGCTGTCCGCCGTCCTGCAGCCGGGCCGCCGTGGCGAGGACGTCGTCGCGGAGCTGCTCGAGCGCGTGCTCGCCTTGCCCGCCGTGACCGGCAGCGCGCTCGTCCTTCACGACGGAAGCCCGCGTGTGGTTCGCGGTGTTGAGGCGTGCAGCAGCTGGGTGGGCAAGCCACTCGATCCGGTGGCGACGGAGGCCGTTGCGCGCGCCGTCACGACGCGCCGGCCGGCCATCAGCCGCAGCACCGCCGACGCCATTCACCGCGGCCATCCGCACATAGCCGCATTGCCCGTGGTCGATCGAGACCGCGTCGTCGGCGCGATCGTCACCGTCGGCCGCGCGCGGGATCCGTTCGCCGCACTGGACGAGCCGCTCCTCGTGGCGCTCGGACAACAGATCGGTGCGGCGCTCGCGAACGCGGAGCTGACGCGTCGTCTGGAAGCCCGGACCCAGGAGCTGGAACGGCTCGCCGGTCGCATGGTCCGCCAGCACGAAGACGAACGCCGCCGTCTTTCTCGCGAGCTGCACGACGAAACCGCGCAGGTCCTCGCCGCGGTCAGCATGCAGCTCGGCGTCGCTCGCGAGACGGCCGCCGCCGCCGCCGGTCCGCCCCTCGATCGCGCGCTGGGACTCGTGCGCGACGGCATCCGCGGCATTCGCCGCGTCACGGAACGGCTTCGCCCCTCGCTGCTGGACGATCTGGGGCTGGGTCCTGCACTCCGCGGGCTGGTCGATGATTTCGGCGAAACGCAGCACATCCAGACGACCTTCGACGCTCCCGAATCGCTGCCCGCGCTGAGTGACGCCGCCGAGCTGGCTCTGTTCCGCGCCCTCCAGGAGGCTCTCGCGAACATCGGCCTGCATTCCGGCGCCACGGCCGCACACGTCGAGATCGCGGCGGACAACGGACAGATTCGCCTGCGCGTCCGCGACAATGGCCGCGGCATGAGCGACGAACGCATCGAGGACGCCGCCGCGTCTGGCCGAACCGGACTCGTCGGAATGCGAGAGCGCATCCAGACGCTCGGCGGCGACGTCACCGTCCACGCGGACATCGGCGCCGGGGTCGAAATCCTGGTGTCGGTGCCGTTGACCAGCGGGAACGGTCTCTGATGGCACAGGTCCGCATCGTCGTCGCTGATGACCACGCCGTCGTCCGCGAGGGCATCCGCTCCATGCTGGAGTCATCGG